>JAEYRQ010000017.1 GCA_023435545.1 Pseudomonadota bacterium
CGCTTCATGTTGAGCCCGTGATCGCCGTCGCCGATCGCCTGGTCGAGCGCGGTCAGTTCATCGGCATGGGCGATGATCGTGCCCGCCATCGCGCCGAGCAGCGCCTCGATGTCGCCGGCCTCGAAGAGGACGGCTGCATGGTCCGTAAGTCCCGTCATCCCCGCGCTCCTCTGATCCGGCTGCCGTCCGCGGCGAAATACAGCGCCCCGACGACCTCAATCCCGACCGTATCGCCCACGGCGAGATCGGTGTCGGGATCGGCGAGAGTCGTCAAGCGCCGCCCGTCGACATCGACATGCAGATGGTTCTGGTCGCCGAGATGCTCGATCCAGTCGACCCGGCCGCGCGCCCCGCCGTTCGGCTTTGTGCTGATCCGCAGATGCTCCGTGCGCAGGCCGAGGGTCGCCGCGCCGGTCGGCGCACCGCCGTCGGGAAGCAACCCGGCCGGCACCAGGTTGATCGCCGGCTGGCCGAGCCTGGTCGCGACATAGATGTCGTCGGGATCGGTGTAGATCGTGCGCGGGCTGCCGATCTGGATCAGCCGGCCGTCGCGGACAACGCCGATCCGGTCGCCCATCGTCATCGCCTCGACCTGATCGTGGGTGACGTAGAGGATCGTGGCGCCGAGCTCCTTCTTGATGCGCTTCAGTTCCAGCCGCATCTCGGAGCGCAGCTTGGCGTCGAGCGAGGACAGCGGCTCGTCCATCAGGTAGACGCGCGGCTGGCGCACCAGCGCGCGGCCGATCGCCACCCGCTGCATCTCCCCGCCCGACAGCCGCGTCGCCTTGTTGGCGAGCTTCGAGGAGATCCGCAGCATCGCCGCCACCTCCTCGACACGGGCGCGGATCGCGGCCTCCGGCTGTCGCCGCGCCGGCGAGCGCAGCGGAAAGGCGAGGTTGTCGTAGACGGTCAGATGCGGGTAGAGCGAATATTGCTGGAACACGAAGGTGACGTCGCGCGAGGCCGGGTCGGCGCGGGTCATGTCGGCGCCGCCGATGAGAATGCGACCCTGATCCGCCTGCTCGAGACCGGCGACCAGCCTGAGCGTCGTGGTCTTGCCCGCGCCGGTGGGACCGAGCAGCACCACGAACTCGCCGTCGGCGACCGTCAGGTCCATGCCGTCGACGGCGAGGGTGTCGCCGAAGCGCTTGGAGACGCCCTCCAGCCGGACCTCAGCCATGTCCCACCCCTTCGCTCAGTTCGGTGCGAATCGCCCGGCCGGTATCCGCGTCGAACAACGACAGCCGCCGCGCCGTGAAGGCGAGCCCGACGCTCTCGCCGGGCCGCACCGGCTGCTCGGCGCCGAACCGGGCCTTCACCTGCCCGTGGGCGGTCGCCACGGTGACGATCTGCGTCGTGCCCATGTACTCGCTGTCGATCACCTCTCCGCGCAAAGCCGAGGCATCATCGAGGCGGATGTGCTCCGGCCTCACGCCCAGCACCAGATCGGCCTCGGCGCGCGCTTCGCGCACCGCGGGGACCTCGATGCTGGCGCCATTGACTCTGATCTCGCGGCTGCCCTGCTCGAGGCTTCCGCGGAAGGCAAGGAAGTTCATCGGCGGCGAGCCGATGAAGTCGGCGACATATATGCTCGCCGGCCGGTCGTAGATCTCCTGAGGCGTGCCGTACTGTTCGATGATGCCGTGGTTCATCACCGCGATCTTGTCGGCCATCGCCATCGCCTCGAGCTGGTCGTGCGTCACGTAGACCGTGGTCGCACCGATCCGGTTATGGAGCTGGCGCAGCTCATGACACATTAATTCTCTGAACTCTGCATCCAGCGTGCCGAGCGGCTCGTCCATCAGGAAGGCCTTGGGGCGCCGGACGATGGCGCGCCCGAGCGCAACGCGCTGCCGGTCGCCGCCGGCGAGCCCCGAGACCGGCCGGTCGAGAAGATGGTCGATCCGAAGCAGCCGCGCCGTCTCCTCGACGCGGGATCGCACCTCCGAGCGCGGCACGCCCTGGCAGGACAGCGGAAATCCGATGTTCTTGCGCACGTTCATGTGCGGATAGAGCGCAAACAGCTGGAAGACGAAGGCGATGTCGCGCTGACTGGCCCTCAGGAACGAGACGTCCTCGCCGCCGAGCAGGATGCGCCCCGAGGTCGGCAGCTCGAGGCCGGCGATCATTCTCAGCGTCGTCGTCTTGCCGCAGCCCGACGGCCCCAGCATGACGAAGAACTCGCCGTCGGCGACCGTGAGCGTCGAGTCCTGGACCGCGACGAACTCGCCGAATTCCTTGCGCAGGTTCTCGATGCGGATCTCGGCCATGGCGCGTTCAGTCCGGGAAGTGGCTGACGATCACGAACAGGACCGTGCCGGTCAGGATCGTCACGAACGAATAGGTGTAGAGGGAAATGGCGACGGGCTGCATCAGCATCACCACGCCGACGAAGATGATCAGCGTCGCCAGGTTCTCCCACGGCCCCCGGCGGAAGCGCCGGAAGCGGGTCGCGAGGCTCTCCTTCGGCGGAGGCGCCTGACGCGGATGACGGTCGATCGCGCTCATTTCCTGACCGCCCCGAAGGTGATGCCGCGCAGGAGGTGCTTCCTGAGCAGGATGGTGAAGACCACGATCGGGATCAGGAACAGCGTCGCCCCCGCCGCCACCGCCGGCCAGTCGAGGCCGCCCTCGCCGATGATGGTCGGGATGAAGGGCGGCGCCGTCTGCGCGGTGCCGGAGGTGAGCAGCAGCGCGAAGGCATATTCGTTCCAGGCGAAGATCAGGCAGAAGATCGCCGTAGCCGCGATGCCGGTGGCGGCCTGCGGCAGCACCACCTTCACGAAGGCCTGCAACCGCGTGTAGCCGTCGATCAGCGCCGCCTCCTCGTACTCGCGCGGAATCTCGTCGATGAAGCCCTTGAGCAGCCACACCGCCAGCGAGACGTTCACCGCCGTATAGAGCAGAATCATGCCGAGATGCGTGTCGGACAGCCCGACCGCCCGGTACATCAGGAAGATCGGGATCGCCACCGCGATCGGCGGCATCATCCTGGTCGACAGGATGAAGAACATCAGGTCGTCCTTCAGCGGCACCTTGAAGCGCGAGAAGGCATAGGCAGCGAGTGTGCCGAGGAAGACCGACAGGAAGGTCGAGCCGAAGCCGATGATCACCGAGTTCTTGAACCGCTCGCCGAACTTCGATGGCCCGGCGATCACCATCTGTCGCGAGCGTACCAGCTCGTCCCACCAGGTCTGCGGCGGAGGAAGCTGCTGCATGTACTCGGGCGTCTGCCGCGATCGGGTCGTGAACAGGTTGACATAGCCCTCGAGCGAGGGCTCGAACACCACCTTGGGCGGATACGAAATCGAATCCGGCGGGGTCTTGAAGCCGGTCATGAAGATCCAGACCATCGGCACGATGGTGATGATCGCGTAGAGGACCACGACCGCGCCGGCCAGACGCTTCAGCCAGCGCGACGGCTCAACAACGGAATGGGCGGCGCTGCTCATCGGTTCTTCACCGCGTTGAGGGCCTTGACGTAGATGTTGGCGGCGCCGAACACCGTGACGAACAGGATGATGGCGAAGGCCGAGGAGTAGCCGGTGCGCCACTTCTCGAAGGCCTCGCGCTTGAGGTTGATCGAGGCGAGCTCGGTCACCGAACCCGGTCCGCCCGAAGTCAGTTCGACCACGAGGTCAAACATCTTGAAGTTCTCGATCGCCCGGAACAGCACCGCCAACATCAGGAACGGCAGCACCATCGGCACGGTGATCGACCAGAACTGCCGCCAGGGGCTGGCGCGGTCGACCTCGGCGGCCTCGTAGATGTAGTCGGGGATCGACCGGAGGCCAGCCAGGCAGATCAGCATGATGTAGGGCGTCCACATCCAGGTATCGACGATGACGATCGCCCAGGGCGCCAGGTTGACGTCGCCGATCATCTGGAAGGACGACGGCGGGATGCCGGTGAAGAACGAGATCACGTAGTTGAACAGGCCGATCTGCGGCTGGTAGAGGAACGTCCAGAAGTTCCCGACCACCGCCGGCGACAGCATCATCGGCAGGAGGATCACGGTGGTCCAGAAGCCGTGGCCCTTGAACTGCTTGTTGATCAGCCAGGCGAGTGCGAAGCCGAGCACCGTCTGGATCGCCATGGTCCAGCACAGGAAGCGGGCGGTCACCTGCAGCGTGTGCCAGATGTCAGGGTCCGACAGCACCCGCTGGTAGTTCTGCAGCCCGATGAATTCCGGCGCCCGGGTGAGGCGGTTGGCCTTGTAGTCGGTGAACGACAGCCAGACCGTCCAGATCAGCGGGAAGATGTTGATCGCCAGCAACATCAGGATCGTCGGCGTGATGAACAGCCAGGCGATGCCGCGGTCCGACAGTCCACGCACGCGGCGGGCGACGGGAACCGGCGTCGCCTGTGCGGCGCGGGCGGCGATCCGGTCGAGGGTTGAGGTCGTTTCCGACATCGTCCGTCCCTGCTGCTGATGCTCGTCGGTGCCTCGGGAAAGCCCGGCCCCGGCCGGCGCGGCCGGGGCCGGAAGGCGGGGAGGATCAGAGCTTGCCTTCGTCCTCGAACACCTCGGTCCAGTCGCGGATCAGGGCATCCAGCGCCTCCTTGGCGGTGCCCTGGTCGGCGACGACATAGTCATGCAGGCGCTTCTGCATGGCCAGCAGCAGTTCGGCGTAGGCGGGCTCCTGCCAGAAGTCCATCACGCCGTCCATCGCCAGCAGGAAGTCGGCGGCGAAGGGCTGGCTATCGGGGAAGGAGGGATCGTTCAGCACCGCCACGTGGCACGAATAGCCGCCGAGCGACCACCACTTCTTCTGCACGTCCGGCTGGGCGAACCACTTGATGTACTCGAGCGCCTGGTCCTTCTTGGAGGAATAGGCGACCACCGAGATTCCCTGGCCGCCCAGCGTCGATGCCTCGACCAGTTGGCCGGGATTGACGAAGAAGCCGATCTTGTCGCCACCGACCACCGGATCCTTGTAGAGGCCGGGGAAGAAGGCGAACCAGTTCATCGCCATTGCCACCTGGCCCGACTTGAAGGCGTCCAGGCTCTCCTGCATGTAGGAGTCGGTGTAGCCTGGCGGCGTGCAGCACTTGTAGAGCTCCTTGTAGAACTCCAGCCCCGCAACCGCCTCGGACGAGTTCACCGCGCCCTCCATGTCATACTTGCCCGGCGTCATCTCGTACTTGAAGCCGAACGGGTACATGGCGCTGGTGGCGCCCATGGTGATGCCCTCCGAGCCGCGCTCGGTGAAGATCGAGGCGCCGTAGACCGTCTTGCCGTCGATCTTGCGGCCCTGGAAGAACTCTGCGACCTCCTTCAGCTCCGTCCAGGACTTGGGCGGGCCAAGGTCGCGGCCGTGCTTCTCCTTGAACTCGGCCTGCAGTTCGGGCTTCGAGAACCAGTCCTTGCGGTAGAACCAGCCGTTGGCGTCGCCCATCGCCGGAAGCGCGTAATAGTTGGGCTCGCCCTTCGGCCAGGTCGAGTAGGCGTAGACGGTCGCCGGCGCGAAGTCGTCCATCGAGATGCCGGCTTGATCGAAGAAGTCGTTGAGTTTGACGTAGTGGCCGTTCTCGGCGCCGCCGCCGATCCACTGGCTGTCGCCGATCATCAGGTTGCACAGCTTGCCGCCGGCGTTCAGCTCGTTGAGCATGCGGTCGGCGAAGTTCGGCCACGGCACGAATTCGAACTTCATGCCGATGCCGGTCTGCGCGGTGAAGTCCTTTGAGAGTTCGACGAGCGCGTTGGCCGGATCCCAGGCCGCCCAGCACAGCGTCAGCTCCTGCGCGTCCGCCTTGCCGGGTACGAGTGCGCCGCCGGCGAGGACCGCGAGAGCCGCGGCGCCGAGGGCGTGTCTGCGAAGGTATGCCATCGATGAGTCCTCCCTTGCGAGTCCCGCGCCCGGCGGACCGGCCTTGCGCCGTCCGCAGCGCGCCACGGGCCGCCTGCCGCGGACCGTGTCTGTGTCGCCGGATCGGGTCCAGCATGTTTAGTGTTATGTTTAGTAGAGCGGCAAAAACTAAACTACGCAACCGAAACTTATGCTGCGCTGCAATGCAGACACAGAAAGGCATGTTGCGTCGCACAGCGCCGGCTGCCAGTGCCAGCGGCGATGTTCAGTGAAAACCGTTACTTAACTGCCCGGGCTTCATTTCCGATGGCTGGCGGCCGGGCCCCAGCGGCCGTGCAAGCGGGTCCCCTTCAGATCGCCACCCACCGCCCGTTCGCCCGGCTCGACCTCAGGCATGCCTCGACGAAGGCGACGCCGCGCGCGCCATCATCGACATCGGGATAGAGCACCGCCGGATCTACCGACTCCCCGATACGGCGGGCGCGGATCGCCCTGGCGATCTCCGAATAGATGTTAGCGAAGGCCTCCAGGAAGCCTTCGGGATGTCCGGGCGGCACGCGCGTCATCCGCTGGGCCGCTTCGCCCGCGCCCGCGCCGCCGCGGGTGATCAGCCGCTTCGGCTCGCCGTAGCGCGCGACCCACAGCCGGTTGGGGTCCTCCTGCGACCATTCGAACCCGCCCCGGTCGCCATAGACCCTGAGCTTCAGCCCGTTCTCATTGCCGGGCGCGACCTGGCTCGCCCACAGCATGCCCCTTGCGCCGCCGGCGAAACGGAGCATCACCTGGGCATTGTCGTCGACCCGGCGGCCTTCGACGAAGGAGGTGAGTTCCGCCGACAGTTCCGCCGGCTGAAGCCCCGTCACGAACGAGGCGAGCTGGAACGCGTGGGTGCCGATGTCGCCGATCGCCCCGCCGCCGCCCGACCGCGCCGGGTCCATCCGCCAGTCCGCCTGCTTCTGGCCGGAGGCCTCGATCGGCTCCGTCAGCCAGTCCTGGACATACTCGACCTGCACCACCCGGATCTCGCCGATCTCGCCGGCCGCCACCATCTCGCGGGCCTGGCGGACCATCGGGTATCCGGAATAGTTGTATGTGCAGGCAAACAGCGCGCCGGACGGTGCGACCAGCTTGCGGAGCGCCCGCGCCTCGCGCGAGGAGGTGACCATCGGCTTGTCGCAGATGACGTGGATGCCGGCCTTCAGGAACGCCTTCGCCACGGGGAAGTGCATGTGGTTCGGCGTGACGATCGCCACCGCCTCGATGCCGTCCTTCAGCCGCCGCTCGCGCCGTGACATGGCTCGGAAGTCGGCATAGCTGCGGGCCGGATCGAGGCCGAGCGCGGCGCCCGATGCCGTCGCCCGCGCCGGGTCCGACGACAGCGCGCCGGCGACAAGCCGGTACTCGCCGTCGAGGCGCGCCGCATAGCGGTGCACCGCCCCGATGAACGCCCCTTCCCCGCCGCCCACCATGCCGAGGCGGATGGGGCTCCTCGCTCTGTCGTCGGCAACCGTCTCGATCGTCATCGCCTCTCACCCGATCCCCAGCATCCGCCGGTTGGCGGCCTCGTCGATGCCGGACGCGGCGAAATCGTCGAACGCCTTCTCCGTCACCCGGATGATGTGATCGCGGATGAAGGGCGCGCCCTCGGCAGCTCCGTCCTCGGCGTTCTTCAGGCAGCACTCCCATTCCAGCACCGCCCAAGAGCCGTAGTCGTGGGCGGCGAGCCGCGAGAAGATGCCGCCGAAATCGATCTGCCCGTCGCCCGGCGAGCGGAACCGTCCGGCGCGCCTGATCCACGGCTGGTAGCCCGAATGGACGCCCTGCCGGCCGTCCGGGTTGAACTCGGCGTCCTTGACGTGAAACGCGCCGATCCGCTCGTGATAGATGTCGATGAAGGCGAGGTAGTCGAGCTGCATCAGCAGGAAGTGCGAGGGATCGTAGTTGATGCGGCAGCGCGGATGGTTGCCCACGGCCTCGAGGAACAACTCGAAGCTCGCCCCGTCGAAGATGTCCTCGCCGGGATGGACCTCATAGCAGACGTCGACGCCCTGCTCGTCGAAGGCATCGAGGATCGGCCGCCAGCGCCGCGCGAGTTCTGCAAAGCCAGTCTCGACCAGTCCCGCCGGGCGCTGCGGCCAGGGATAGACATAGGGCCACAACAGCGCGCCGGAGAAGGTCACATGGGCGTCGAGCCCGAGGTTGCGCGAGGCCCTGGCGCCCTTCAGAAGCTGATCGACCGCCCACTCGCAGCGCGCCTGCGGATTGCCGCGCACCTCAGGTGCCGCGAAGCCGTCGAACGCCTCGTCGAAGGCCGGATGCACGGCGACGAGCTGGCCCTGCAGGTGGGTCGACAGCTCGGTGATGGCAACGCCCGCCTCGGCGCAGTTGCCGGCGATCTCGTCGCAGTAGGTCTTGGACTCGGCCGCTTTGGCCAGATCGAACAGCCGCGCGTCCCAGGTCGGGATCTGAACGCCCTCGTAGCCCAGATCCGCCGCCCAGCGTGTGATCGCGGCAAGCGAGTTGAACGGCGCCTCGTCGCCCGCGAACTGGGCGAGGAATATCCCCGGCCCCTTCATGGTCTTCGCCATGCACATCTCCCTGACGTTTCCCGCGCCGAGGAGATCGCAACGCGAAGATGATGTCACGCCCGATGTTCCGCAGCGCGCGACGATGCGCTTATAGTCGCCGGCGGGCATCGATGAGAAGGAGACGGCATGGCTGGAATTCCGGGACCGAGCGCACGCAGGGACACCTGCCGATGATCCTCGCGGGACGGGTGGCGATCGTCACCGGCGCAGGGTCGGGCATCGGCCGGGCAGGCGCGCTTGCGATGGCGCGCGAGGGCGCGCATGTGGTCGCGGCCGACATCTCGGCCGATCGCGGCGAGGGGACCGCCCGCCTGATCGTCGAGGCCGGCGGCAGCGCGGACGCGATCCCGACCGACGTCTCGGATGATGCCCAGCTACGCGACCTGGTCGACACGACGCTCGCCGCGCGCGGGCGCATCGACATCCTGCACAGCCATGCCGGCGTCCAGGTCGAGGGAACGCTGGAAGGAGGGGATCCCGCCGGCATGGACGCCTCCTGGGCAATGAACGTGCGCTCGCACTTCATGCTGGCGCGCCTCGTGATGCCGCACATGCGCGCACAGGGTGGCGGTTCGATCATCGTCACCTCGTCGAACTCCGGCGTGTTCTACGATCACGAGATGATCGCCTATGCGACCAGCAAACACGCGGTGATCGCCATGGTCCGCCAGATCGCCATCGACTATGGGCGCCACACTGTGCGGGTGAACGCGCTTTGCCCGGGCTGGGTCGACACGCCGTTCAACGAGCCCTTCATCCGCCAGATGGGCGGGCGCGAGGCGATCGAGGCCTATGTCCGCGAGAAGATCCCGCTCGGCCGCTGGGCGAGCGCGGAGGAGGTCGCTGAGGCGATCCTGTTCCTAGCCTCCGACCGCTCCTCGTTCATGACCGGCCATGCGCTTGTGCTGGACGGTGGGGAATGCATAGCCTGACGCGATCCGGAGGTGCGCCGGCGGCGGACGAGACGGGAGAAGCCCGATGAGCGACGACCTGCCCCCGGCGAACCGCTGGCGCCGCTTCGACGACTGGGACAAACGCCCGCTCAGGCTCGACAATTTCGCGGTGGAGGATGCCGACAACGGCTTCTGCGCGATGTCGGGGCCGCACGACCCCGCGCCCTCCGCCCGCGTCGAAAACGGCCGGATCGTCGCGATGGACGGACGGTCCGAGACCGAGTTCGACATGATCGACCTGTTCATCGCCCGCTACCACCTCGACCCCGGAATGGTCGAGGAGGCAATGGCGATGGACTCGCTCGACATCGCCCGCCGGCTGGTCGACCTCACGACACCGCGCGAGGAGTTGGTGCGCCTCGGCCACGGCATGACGCCGGCCAAACTCGCCGAGGTGGTGGCACATCTGAGCGCACTGGAGATCGCCTTCGCCTACGGCAAGATGCGCGCCCGCGCGACGCCCGGCAATCAGGCCCACGTCACCAACGCCAAGGACGACCCGCTGCAGCTCGCCGCCGACGCGGCGACCGCGGTGGCCTTCGGCTTCGACGAGATCGAGACCACGATGCGGGTCTCCCGCAACGCGTGGTCGAACGCGCTCGCCTGCTGCGTCGGCGCCGCCGTCGGGCGGCCGGGCGTCCTCTTCCAGTGCTCCAGCGAGGAGGCGGAGGAGCTGCAGATCGGCATGGCCGGCTTCACCTCCTATGCCGAAACCGTCTCGGTCTACGGCACCGAGAAATCCTTCATCGACGGCGACGACACGCCCTGGTCGAAGGCGTTCCTGGCCGCCGCCTATGCCTCGCGCGGCATCAAGATGCGCTGCACGTCTGGCGCCGCGGCCGAACTGCTGATGGGCTTCCACGAGCAGAAGTCGCTGCTCTACCTCGAGGCGCGCTGCCTGTGCATGCAGCGGGCGATGGGCGCGCAGGGCACACAGAACGGCGGCATCGACGGCGCCCCGCTCGCTTCCGCCATCCCCAGCGGCGTGCGCGAGCTGATGGCCGAGAACCTGATCGCGGTCTGGCTCGACCTCGAATGCGCCTCGGGCAACGACGCACGGTCGTCGGAATCCGAGATCCGGGTCGGCGCCAAGATCCTGCCCTTCCTGATCGCCGGCTCCGACCTGATCTGCTCGGGCTTCGGCTCGATCCTGAAATACGACAATTCCTTCAACCCCTCCTCCTTCAATGGCGAGGAGATGGAGGACTATCTGGTTCTGCAGCGCGACTTCGAGGCCGACGGCGGCCTCACCCCGCAGGGCGAGGACCGCATCCTCGACCTGCGCACCCGCGCGGTGGACACGATCTCGGCGGTGATCGCCGAACTCGGGCTCGGCGATCCGGACGCGCCGATGAAGCAGTCGGTGATCTACGCCTCCGGCTCCGACGACACCCGCAGCTACTCGCCCGGCCAGGTCTCGGTGATCAGCGAGGCGATCCGCGAGCAGCGCGTCACCGTCCTCGACGTGATCCGCGCCCTGCACGCCCGCGGCTTCACCGAGGAGGCGGAGAACCTGCTGTTCATCGTCAAGCTCCGGGTCTCCGGCGACTACCTGCAGACCGGCGCGCTGGTGCGCGACGGGCGCGTCATCTCGGCGATCAACGATCCCAACCGCTACCAGGGCCCCGGCTCCGGCTACCGGCTGACGCCCGAGCGCCGCCGCGAGATCGCGGCGATCCGGGGCGAACTCGACCGCCGCGAGGTGCTGCGGGCGGAGGCTGCCTTCGAGGCGGGCGAGGCGGCGGCGATCAGCTACCGGACGATGGGGCCGGCCACCGCCGGCAGCGATCCGCGCGAAATAGTCGTCGGCCTCAGCCCGGCCTTCGGCACCAAGCTGTTCCGCACGCTGGCCGGCCATTCGCTGGCCCGCGTGCTCGCCGAAATCGTTGGCGGGATCGAAGCCGGCGGCTGCCGGGCACGCATCGTCCGGTTGCGCCACACCGCCGACACCTCGTTCCTGGGCCTGAGCGCCGCGCGGCTTGCCGGCTCCGGCATCGGCATCGGCCTTCAGGCCAAGGGCACCGCCGTCATCCATCGGCATGACCGGCTGCCCCACAACAATCTCGAACTGTTCTCCAACGCGCCCGTCACCACGCTGGAGCATTATCGCGGCCTCGGTGCCAATGCCGCCGCCTATGCCCTCGGCGAGGCGCCCGAGCCGGTGGTGGTGCCCCAGCGCGGCGAGGCGCTGGGCGCGCGCTATCACGGCCGCGTGGCGCTGATCTACGCCATCGAGACCTCGCTCACCGCCGACGGCGCGATGCCCGAGGACATCTTGCTCGAGTTCCGCGAGGCCGCCGAATGACCAAGCTCGGCACCGACGACTATCCACTCGCCGAACGCCGCCCCGAGATCGTCTCCGGCAGGCGGGGCAAGCCGCTCGACGCGCTGACCATCGAGGCGGTGCTGGCGGGCGAGGTGACGATGGAGGACCTGCGCATTACGCCGCAGGCGCTTCGCCAGCAGGCCGAGATCGCCCGCGCCGCCGGCCGCCCGACGCTCGCCGCCAACTTCGAGCGCGCCGCCGAACTGGCCGGGATCCCGCAGGACGTGGTGATGCGCGTCTACGAACTCCTGCGGCCCGGCCGGGCGGGATCGCGGGCGGAGCTCGACGAAGCAGCCGCGATGCTGCGCCGCGACCACTCGGCTCCGACGCTCGCCGCCTTCGTCGAGGAAGCCGCCGACGTCTACGAGCGCCGCGGCCTGTTCACCGCACGCTACTAGGAGACGGATGCAGCACATGAGCTGGAAGACCGCCTACCGTTCGATCTACTACCAGGGCGCGCCGGAGCCGGAGGACCCCGATCTCCCGCTCGCGGAGACCGCGCTGCTCGTCATCGACATCCAGAACACCTATCTCGACCGACCCGATCCCGCCGGGCTGTCTGACATCGATCACGCGCGCTACGACGCCTGGACCCCCTTCCACGAGCGGATGCGCGACATGGTGGTACCGCGGACGCGCGACCTGCTGGAGCGGTTCCGGGCGAACGGCATCGAGTGCGTCTTCGCGCGCATCGCCACCCACACCCGCGACGGCCGCGAGCGCCAGCTCAGCCAGAAGATGCCCGGCTGGAACAACCTGTTGCTGCCGAAGGACGATACCCCTTCGCAGCTCGTTCACGCGCTTCAGCCCGTCGGAGATGAAATTTGCGTCATCAAGACCACGGATTCGGCGCTGACTGGCACCAATTTGCGCCTGCTGCTCAGCAACATGGGCATCAAGAACGTGGTCTGTTGTGGCATATTCACCGATCAGTGCGTGTCGTCGACCGTGCGCAGCCTCGCCGACGAGAGCTTCAACGTGATCGTGATCGAGGACTGCTGCGCCGCCGGGTCGGAAGAACTGCACCACAAGGAGCTGGAGATCATCAACATGATCTACTGC
>JAEYRQ010000144.1 GCA_023435545.1 Pseudomonadota bacterium
TCCTGGTACGGATCAGGGGTATAGACGCGCCGGAACGGCGCGGGCGCTGCCCGGAGGAGAGGGCCCTGGCGGAGCGGGCGACGACGGCGATGGCGCCTGCCGTCGCCGATGGTCAGCTCGACCTCAGGCAGGTCGAACGCGACAAGTACGGCGGGCGGGTGGTCGCGGATGTGGTGCTCATCGACGGCAGGAGCCTCGCCGGGCGCCTGCTCGAGTCGCAGGCGGTTCGGCCATATCGCGGCGGTGGCCGGGCGTCCTGGTGCGAATCTGGTTGATCGGGCGAGCCACTTGGCGCGGGGTGTGGCTGGCAGGAGGTTCAGTGGACCGGCTCGCGCCGCAGATCGGCGCTGCGATCGGACGCCGTCGCGATTTCTGCCCGAACCTCCACGCGCCGGCTGGAGGCACCCGGATCCACCAGGGTGACGATGAGCAGCGTTCCGGCGAGGGACGACATCAGGATGCGGGCGATCGGCGTCATCGGACTTGCCTCCGGCTCCCGGAACAACCGGGAGAGTGGAGGCAGCATGCCGGAGTGCGCCTGAGCCGGCCCTGAACCGGCCGTTTATCATCCGTTCATGCAGAAGAGTGGCGTTCGGTCCGACGAGCGTCGGTCGCGCATCGGCCCACCGGCCGGAGGCCGATGGGTCCGGGAGGATCGGAGGAGGATCAGAACAGGAAGTAGATGAGCAGGATAATAGGGATCGGCACACCGATCAGCCACAGCAGAAGTCCACGCATGATATGCCTCCGGGGTCGAGTGATGTCTCGCCCCGGAAACGCGGCGAACGGGCCGACGGTTCCCGCCCCGCTCGCCGTCGCGAACCCGCTTCCTCCCGCTCAGGCACCCGCGCGGCGGTTCTGCCGATTGTCGATCAGGTCCTCGACCACCGCCGGATCGGCGAGTGTGGACGTATCGCCCAGGTTGGAGAATTCGTCCTCGGCGATCTTCCTGAGGATGCGGCGCATGATCTTGCCGGAGCGCGTCTTCGGCAGGCCGGGCGCCCACTGGATCAGGTCCGGCGAGGCGATCGGGCCGATCTCCTTGCGCACCCAGGCGACGAGCTCCTTGCGCAGGTCCTCGGTCGGCTCCTCGCCGGCCATCAGGGTGACATAGGCGTAGAGGCCCTGTCCCTTGATGTCGTGCGGATAGCCGACCACGGCAGCCTCGGACACCTTCGGATGGGCGACGAGCGCGGATTCGACCTCGGCCGTGCCCATGCGGTGGCCGGAGACGTTGATCACGTCGTCGACGCGGCCCGTGATCCAGTAGTAGCCGTCGGCATCGCGGCGGCAGCCGTCGCCGGTGAAGTACATGCCCTTGTAGGTGGAGAAGTAGGTCTGCACGAAGCGCTCGTGGTCGCCGTAGACGGTGCGCATCTGGCCCGGCCAGGAATCGAGAATCACGAGGTTGCCCTCGGTGGCGCCAGACAGTTCGTTGCCCTCGGCATCGACGATCGCCGGCTGCACGCCGAAGAACGGCCTGGTCGCGGAGCCGGGCTTCAGCGGGGTGGCGCCCGGCAGCGGCGTGATCAGGATGCCGCCGGTCTCGGTCTGCCACCAGGTGTCGACGATCGGGCAGCGCCCGTCGCCGACCACGTTGTAGTACCAGAGCCAGGCTTCCGGGTTGATCGGCTCGCCGACCGAGCCGAGCAACCTGAGCGAGGAGCGGTCGGTCTTCTTCACCAGCTCCTCGCCGGCGCCCATCAGCGCGCGGATCGCGGTGGGGGCGGTGTAGAAGGTGTTGACCTTGTGCTTGTCGCAGACGTCCCAGAACCGCGAGGCGGTCGGATAGTTGGGCACGCCCTCGAACATCAGCGTCGTCGCGCCGTTCGCCAGCGGACCGTATACGATGTAGCTGTGGCCGGTGACCCACCCGACATCGGCCGTGCACCAGTAGACGTCGCCGTCATGGTAGTCGAAGACGTACTGGTGCGTCATCGAGGCGTAGACGACATAGCCGCCGGAGGTATGCAGTACGCCTTTCGGCTGGCCGGTCGAGCCCGAGGTGTAGAGGATGAACAGCGGATCCTCGGCGTTCATCTCCTCCGGCGGGCAGTCGGCGGGAACCGTCTCGGCCTCCTCGTGCAGCCAGACGTCGCGGCCTTCGCTCCAGCCGACGTTGCCGCCGGTGCGGCGCACCACGACCACCTTCTCAACCGTCGGGCACTTCTTCAGCGCCTCGTCGGTGTTGGCCTTCAGCGGCACCTTGCGGCCGCCGCGCAGGCCCTCGTCGGCGGTGATGACGATGTTGGACTTGCAGTCGATGATGCGGCCGGCCAGCGAATCCGGCGAGAAGCCGCCGAACACCACCGAGTGGATCGCCCCGATCCGCGCGCAGGCCAGCATCGCGTAGGCGGCCTCCGGGATCATCGGCAGGTAGATGGTGATTCGGTCGCCCCGCTTCGCGCCGAGCTTCTTCAGGACGTTGGCGAAGCGGCAGACATGTCCGTGCAGCTCGCGGTAGGTGATCCTTGCGTCGTCCTTCGGGTCGTCGCCCTCCCAGATGATCGCCACCTGGTCGGCACGCTTGGCCAGATGCCGGTCGATGCAGTTTGCCGCGACGTTCAGCGTGCCGTCCTCGAACCACTTTATCGAGACGTTGTGCGGGTCGTAGGAGGTGTTCTTGACCTTGCTGAACGGCTTGATCCAGTCGATCCGTTTGCCGTGTTCGGCCCAGAACCCGTTCGGATCGTCCACCGACCGCCGGTACATCTCCTGATAGCCGGCGTCGTCGACATAGGCGCGCTTCGCCCAGGCGTCAGGAACCGGGATCATTTCGGACATGAGCAACCTCCCTCGGAGTGTTCTTGTTGCCGGAGCCCCTCCGGCATGCTCTCGCTGCGGCGCATTATGCGGTTGCGGTCATGCCCCCGCAACGTCCGCGATATCGAACTTTGGTCGACGGATCAGACGCCGAACAGGCCGATGACGGCGCCCATCAGCACCAGCACCACGAGCCAGTGGCCCGCGTCGATGACACTGAGCGCTGGCTTGGCGCCCTGGAAGGAATCGCTGACGACGATCGTGGTGGCGACGAAGCCGAGCCAGATGAAGGCAGCGCCGACGATGCCGTTCTGCATGTTGACGTCGCCCATGTGACCCAGCGCCCCGGCGAGCATGTAGGCCATGAGAAGCTGCGCGAGTCCGGCAATCACGAAGGGCCCGGGTTTCGGTTTGATCTCGCCGACGTTGCGGCCGAGTGCGGTCATCCAGGCCGTGCCGAAC
>JAEYRQ010000237.1 GCA_023435545.1 Pseudomonadota bacterium
GTGGTGGTGGCATCCTGCACCCAGCCGGCGGACCGGGCCAGGGCGCTGGCGGCCCGGCTCGATGCGCTCGGGCTGCTGTTCCTCGATGCCCCGGTCTCCGGCGGCGTCGTCGGTGCGGAGCAGGGGACCCTGTCGATCATGGTCGCGGGTTCGGACGCCGCATTCGAAATCGCGCGTCCGATTCTGGAGACCTTGGGCAAGGCTGTCTGGCGGATGGGCACAGAGCCCGGCCTCGGCTCGATGATGAAGACGGTGAACCAGTTGATGTGCGGCGCGCATATCGCGGTCGCCGCCGAGGCGGTGTCGCTCGCGGCGCGTGCCGGGCTCGACGCTCGGCTTGCGCAGGAGGTGCTGATGGCAGGCGCGGCGGCGAGCTGGATGCTCGGCAATCGCGGGCCGCGAATGCTGCAGTCTGACCCGCCTGTCACCAGCGCCGTCGACATCTTCGTCAAGGACCTCGGCATCGTGCTCGAGGCGGGTCACACCCTGCGCGCGGCGCTGCCGATGGCGGCTGCCGCGCACCAGATGTTCCTCGGCGCGTCCGGCCTCGGCCACGGCGCGGAGGACGATTCCCAGGTCTTGAAGGCCTACGAGGCATTGAGCGGCATGTCCGTGCCGCGCGATGCCGACACCTGAAACTGATCTGCCGGATATCGGAGGGCTGACATGAGCAAGGAACGGACGGGATTCATCGGCGTCGGCCTGATGGGGCATGGCATGGCCGGAAACCTGGTCGACAAGGGCTGGCCGCTTACCGTCATGGGGCATCGCAACCGCAAGCCGGTCGATGACCTGGTGGGCCGGGGCGCCAGCGAGGCAAAGACTCCGCGGGAAGTCGCGCAGAACTCGGACATCCTGTTCATCTGCGTCACCGGCACGCCGCAGGTCGAATCCCTGGTGCGCGGTCCGGATGGCATCCTCGAGGGGGTGCACGAGAACCTGGTCGTGGTCGACACCTCGACGGCGATCCCGGATTCGACGATGGCGCTGGCGGAGGAGCTGAAAGCGCGTGGAGCGGCGATGGCCGATGCCCCGCTCGGCGGGACGCCTGTCCAGGCCGCGGCGGGCGAACTCTCCGCCATGGTCGGTGCCGACCCCGAGGTGTTTGCCCGCATCGAGCCGGCGATCCGCGCCTGGGCGGGAAGGGTGGTGCATCTCGGGGCCGTGGGCTCCGGCCACAAGATGAAGCTTCTCAACAATTTCCTGTCGCTCGGCTACGCCGCGATCTACGCCGAGGCACTGGCCGTTGCCCGCAAGAACGGTCTCTCGGTGGAAACCTTCGACAGCGTCATCCGCGGCAGCCGAATGGACTGCGGCTTCTATCAGACCTTCATGGGCTATGCGCTTGAGGGCAACCCCGAGGCGCACAAATTCACCCTGTCCAACGCCCACAAGGACATGCGCTACATGGCGGCCATGGCCAACGAATCCGGCATCGCCAACCACATCGGCGCGGCCGTTAAGAACATGTTCGCTTTCGCCGAGGGTATCGGCCGGGGCCAGGACTATGTTCCCTTCCTCGCCGACATCGTCGCCGAGAGCAACGGGGTCAAGATCAAGAAGTAGCCCCCGTCATCCTCGCCTGTAACAGGGATTTGCCCTCGGCCTGGTGCACATTCTCCACACGCGACGCCCGCTGTTCTGCTACTCTCAGGCGCGGATTCGCTGAGGGAGCCTCGCTGATGAACTGCCGAATTCCGGGTGTGCTGGCGGTCGTGATCGCCGCATTGCTGATGGGCGCGTGCGGCGACATCGGGACTCGCGGCCCGGCACCGACAAACCCCGAATGGGGCGCCGGCCTTCCGCCGGCGGTGGGGGAACTGCCGACGCTCGGCAGCCCGGGCGATCCGCCACGCTCGCCATACTGATAACTGTACCGGTCCGCCTCGCAACCATAGCGAGGGGCGGAGCCCGGCAAAGCGATGACGAAACCTACCCGCGTCTGATGCGTTCGACCCACGGCGGCGAGCCGCAATGCGGCTCGCGTTCTCTCGCGGGAAGGGCCGGCTGCTCGACGACTATGTCTACAATAATGTACGCGGCGCGCTTGCCTGGGCGCCCGACTGGGTCAGCGGCCTTGCGATCCTTCTGATCGCCGCGCTGGCGGCGGTGCTGCTGCACAGAACCGTGCTGCGGCTCATCCGGCGGATGTTCAAGCCTGGCAACGAATTCGTGCCCCGGGTCATCAGCCGCACACACGGTCCGAGCCGGATGGCTCTGGTCATCGTCTTCATGGCGCTGGCACTGCGTCCCGCCGATCTGCCGCCGCAGACCACGGCGCTGATTTCGCATGCTCTGCTGGTCGGTTTCATCATTCTGGTGGGCTGGATCGCCGACACGGCCGCAGATGTGGGCGCAGGCATCTATCTCCGGCGCTTCCGGATCGATGTCGAAGACAACCTGCTCGCCCGCAAGCACGTCACCCAGATCCGGGTGCTCAAGCGTGCCGCGCAAGTCCTCATCGTGGTGGTGACGGCGGCCGTGGCGCTGACCACCTTCACCTCGATCCGCGAGTATGGCGTGAGCCTGTTGGCCTCGGCTGGCGCTGCCGGCATTGTCCTCGGCTTCGCCGCGAAGCCGGTTCTGGCAAACCTTATCGCCGGGATCCAGCTCGCGGTCACCCAGCCAATCCGCATCGACGATGCCGTCGTCGTCGAGAACGAGTGGGGCTGGATCGAGGAGATCACCGGGACCTACGTGGTCATCCGTCTTTGGGACTGGCGAAGGCTGGTCGTGCCGCTCTCCTATTTCATGGAGAACCCGTTCCAGAACTGGACGCGCGAGACCGCGCACATCATCGGGACGGTCTTCCTCTATCTCGACTACACCGCGCCAGTCGAGGCGATCCGCGCCAAGGTCGAGGAACTCGCGCGCTCGTCGCGCCACTGGGACGGGCAGGTGGTGAATGTCCAGGTCACCGACGCGAGCGAGGAGACGATGGAGGTGCGACTCCTGGTGAGCGGCCGCAACTCCCCGACCACCTGGGATCTGCGCTGCGAGATGCGCGAGAAGACCATCGCCTGGCTGCAGGAAGAATACCCCGGCGCGCTGCCGCGCCGCCGCGCCGAGCTCGAGGTGCAAATGGACC
>JAEYRQ010000246.1 GCA_023435545.1 Pseudomonadota bacterium
CCTGTGCATCATCCGCGGGCCCGCCACGGCGCCCCCGTTTCACGTCTTCAGGTCGCCAATGTCCCTCTCTGTCCGTATCGCCCTCGCCATCCTGATCGTGGCCGGCATCGCCGCCGGCGCCTGGGCGCTGTCGCTTCGGCCGGGCGAAGGCCGGGCACTGTCGCTGTCGCTGATCTTCGGCGCTGCCTTCGGTGTCGTCTTGCAGCGGGCGCGCTTCTGCTTCTACTGCAACTTCCGCGACCTGATCGAGAAGCGCGAGGCATCGGGCGTGCTGGCGATCATCGCCGCGCTGGCGGTCGGGGCCGTAGGATATGCCATCGTGTTCGGCGCCTGGCTGCCCGATCCGCACGGCAACCGGCTGCCGCCGGACGCCCATGTGGGCCCGATCAGCCTGATCCTTCCCGTCGCCGCCTTCGTCTTCGGGGTCGGGATGGCGATCTCGGGATCGTGCCTGTCGGCGCATCTCTACCGGCTCGGCGAGGGCTCGCCGGTCGCTCCATTCGCGCTGGTCGGCGCGGCGCTGGGCTTCATGCTCGGTTTCGTCACCTGGAACCCGCTCTACATCGCCGTCGTCTCGGAGGCCGCGCCGGTCTGGCTGCCGCGCTCGCTCGGCTATGCCGGATCGCTGGCGCTGACGCTTCTCGTGCTGGCGCTGCTGGCGGCAGCGGTTGTCGCCATTGCCCGCAAGAGCGAGCCCGAGGCCCGCGAGCCGCTGACGCTCGCCGGCGCGGCGCGGGCGGTGTTCGTCCGCCGCTGGCCGGCGGGGATCGCCGGCATCGCGATCGGGGCGATCGCAACGGCAGCCTATTTCCGCGTGGCGCCGCTCGGCGTCACGGCGGAGCTCGGCAGCCTTGCCCGGACGGCGGGAAGCTCCGCCGGGCTGGTGCCGGAGACGCTGCACGGGCTCGACGGCTTCCGCGGCTGCGCCACCGCGGTGAAGACGGCGATCCTGTCGCGCAACGGCATGTTCGTCGTCGGGCTGGTCGGGGCAGCTTTCGCATCGGCCCTCATCGCCGGGCAGTTCACCCCGCGCCTGCCGCGTGTCCGTGACGTGGTGCGCGGTCTTGCCGGCGGGCTGCTGCTCGGGTGGGGAGCGATGACCGCGCTCGGCTGCACTGTCGGTGTGCTGCTGTCGGGCATCCACGCTGGTGCCGCGTCCGGCTGGGTGTTCCTCATCGCCTGTGCGCTGGGCGCGGCCCTCGCGCTGCCGCTGTGGCGGCGCCTGCAGGGATCGTAGCCTTCGCTCAGATCCCGCAGGACGTCAGCGCGAAGACACCTGCGAAGCTGAACAGGCTCGCCCCCAGCGCCGCGATGGCCGTCAGCCAGGCGACCCGCGTGATGAAGCGGCCGGCCGGAGAGGTATCCACATCCGCCCGAGGCCGCAGGATGCGCATCAGCAGGACATGCGCTGCGACAAACAGGGCGAACAGGCCAACAAGCTGAACCCGCTGCAGCGTCAGGCCGAGACCGATCTCGATGCGGTCCCAGCCGAATTCGCATCCCACCGACAGCATGGAGTAGAGCACGACAAAGGCGATGCTCCAGAGCGTGAACCCCGCCGCCAGCAACAGCAGGCGGCCACCGCCCTGTCCAACCTTGACCGTGCCCGTCATCGCAGGCCCGCTCCCGCCAGCAGCGCGAGCGCCAGCGCGGCGCCGACGGCGACAATGCCGGTTATCGCCGTGTAGTCGTGCCAGAGCACGCCGATCCTGAGATCGACCGAGCGCAAGGGTGACAGGTAGCCCCGCATCGCGCGCCCGATGCCGTGGCCGGCGAAGATGACGCCGACGATCGCATGGATGAAGGCGTAGCAGAGAAGCGTGAAGGTGACGGCCTGGAAGGCATGCGCGGTCGGAGCAGGCACGGCGACGGCGAGAGCAAACAACAGCGCCGCCGCAATCAGGAGGGCGAGCCCGCAGGCAACGAGCCAGGGCAGCGAGCTCTGGCCCCCGACGAGCCGCCGGGCCGCCAGGCGGCCGACGAAGCTGCCCGCAACCAGCGCCATAGCCGCCGCGGCGGCGAGCATCGGATCGGGCATGTGCAGGGTCGGCGGCGGCCATCCGGGCGCGACCAGCCAGAGGAACAGCGCGCCGAACAGCAGCGATGCGAACAGCGTGGCGTTGGCGGCGAGCGTGAACACCATCGCCCACCAGGATGGCGGACGCGGGACCTCCCAATGCGGCGGCAGGGACAAGCCGTGTCCGGCGGGCAGCGCCCCCTGGTCCTCGGGTGCGCCGGTGGTGCGCGTCCAGAAGAGGAGCGTGACGGCCGTCACCGCCAGCAGCACCAGCGACAGCATGTAGAGCTTGAACAGAACGCACAGCACGAAGCCGCAGGTGGCGAGCCCGCTCCACAGCGGCAGGTAGGTGCTGTTCGGCAGGACGACGACCTGGTCCGGCCGGCCGGAGACCATGTCGACGGCGATCGTTTCCATCCAGCCGTTGCGCACAGTCCCCAGATAGCCCTCCCCGGCGGCCAGATCGCGGCCGGTGCGGTCCACGTCGAGCCGATCGGCCCGGTCCTCGATCGCCGGCAGCGAGGCGAAGGCGTAGGAGGTCGGCGGCGTCGGCATCGCCCATTCCAGCGTGCGCGCCTGCCAAGGGTTGCGGCGGAAGCGGCGGCCGAAGCGGACCTGCACGACGATGTCGACCACGAACAGCGCGAAGCCGATGGTCATGATGAAGCCGCCGACCGACGACAGGAGGTTCAGCCAGTCCCAGTGGGCTTCGGGGGGATAGGTCGCCACGCGGCGCGGCATGCCGAGCAGGCCGGTCAGGTGCATCAGGAAGAAGGTCAGGTTGAAGCCGCCGAAGATCAGCCAGAACGCCGGCACCGACAGCCGCAGGTCCGACACCCGGCCGGTCGCATGCGGCAGCCAGTAGTAGGCAGCCGCCATCATCGGGAAGACGAAGCCGCCGACCAGCACGTAGTGCAGATGCGCCACGACGAAATGGGTGTCGTGGGCCTGGAAATTGAACGGCACCATCGCCAGCATGACGCCGGTTAGCCCGCCGATGACGAACACCGCGAAGAAGCCTCCGAGATAGAGCATCGGCACGTCGAAGCGCGGCCGGCCCTGCGCCAGCGTCGCGATCCAGGCGAAGATCTGCACCGCCGTCGGTATAGCCACGATGGCGCTCGCCGCCGAGAAGAACGCCAGCGCCAGATGCGGGATGCCCACCGTGAACATGTGGTGCACCCACAGGCCGAAGGAGAGGAAGGCGAGCGCTATGATGGCGACCACGATCGCCCGGTATCCGACCAGTTCGTGCCGGGCAAATGTCGGGATCATCATCGAGATCGCGCCCGCCGCCGGCAGGAAGATGATGTAGACCTCCGGATGGCCGAACAGCCAGAACAGGTGCTGCCACAACAGCGAGTCGCCGCCGCGCGTCGGATCGAAGAACGGCAGGCCGAAGGCGCGCTCAACCTCGAGCAGGATCGAGCCGAGAATCAGTGGCGGGAATCCGAACAGCATCATGAAGGCGGTGATGAGCAGGTACCACGCCATGATCGGCATCCGGTCGATCGACATGCCCGGCGCGCGCAGCTTCAGGACCGAGACGATGATCTCGACCGCGGTGGCGACCGCCGAGATCTCGACGAAGGTGATGCCGAGCAGCCAGACATCGGCGTTGATGCCGGGGGTGTAGGTGGCCGACGACAGCGGCGTGTACATGAACCAGCCGCTGGCGGGGGCGACACCGGCGAGCATTGCCACGATCAGGATCGTGCCGCCGAACAGGTAGCACCAGTAGGCGTAGGCGGTGAGGCGCGGAAAGGCGAGGTCGCGCGTGCCCAGCAGCTTTGGCAGCAGATAGATCGCGAATCCCTCGAACATCGGGATCGCGAACAGGAACATCATCACCGTGCCATGCATGGTGAAGACCTGGTTGTAGATGTCGGGGCCGAGGAAGGCGGTGTTCGGCGTCGCCAGTTGCGCCCGGATCACCATCGACAGCGCCCCGCCGATGGCGAAGAACACGAAGGCGGCGACCATGAAGCGCTTGCCGAGGATGTTGTGGTTCACCGCCGAAAGCCG
>JAEYRQ010000267.1 GCA_023435545.1 Pseudomonadota bacterium
CGGTGGAGAACCGGCACGGACTGAAGCACGATCCGTTCAAGGCCCTGGTCGCGCCACGGCCGATCGGCTGGTTTACGACGCTCAACGAAGAGGGGCGGGTCAACCTTGCTCCCTACAGCTTCTTCAACGCATTTGCCACGAACCCCCACATCGTCGGCTTCGGATCGACGGGATGGAAGCACAGCGCGACGAACACGGATGCCGGGCAGGAATTCGTCTGCAATCTCGCCACCTGGGACTTGCGCGAGCAGATGAACCAGACCTCCGCGCCGTATCCGGCGGACGTCGATGAACTGGCCGCGGTCGGACTGACGCCGCTGCCGTCGCGTATGGTGAAGCCGCCACGCATCGCCGAATCGCCTGTGGCGCTGGAATGCCGGCATCTCAGAACGATCCCGCTGATCGGCCTCGACGGGGTCGAGACCAACCAATGGCTGGTGCTGGGCCAGGTCGTCGGCATCCATATCGACGAGCGCCTGATCGTCGACGGGATGGTCGACATCACCAGGGCGCGGCCCATCGCCCGTCTCGGCTACATGGACTATTCGGTGGTGGACGAGGTATTCCAGATGCAGCGGCCCACGGTCGGGAAGCCATGACGGTCCATCTGATCAAGCTCTGCGTCGGCGCGGACTCGATCGCCGATCTCGAGAACTGGATCGCCGTGCGGCAGGCGGAGCGCGCCCGGCTCGGCCGCCCGGCGGAGCAGGTGCACACGACACGCATGAGCCCCAGGCGGCGCGACGACCTGCTCGACGGCGGTTCGCTCTACTGGGTTATCCGCGGAATGATACAGTGCCGTCAGCGGCTGACCGACATCCGGTCGGTGGTCGGCGACGACGGGATCGACCGCTGCGAACTCGTGATGGAGCCGCGGGTCGTGCCGGTGGTGCCGCGCCCGCGAGGACCGTTCCAGGGCTGGCGATATCTGGAGGCTCGGGAGGCGCCGGCCGACTTCGGCGCCGATGGCGCGGGCGATACGGCGACGATGCCGGAAGGCCTGCGCCGCGAACTCGCCGCGCTGGGATTGTTGTAGGGCCCGGTCCGGCGCGCCATTGCGAAATGGCCCGACAGCGCCAAATCTAGGCGAGGCAACAACAGGGCCACATACGGCCCGCAGACGAGACGCCACGGAAAAATGGCCCAGGACAGGAAGACGCCCGCATCCCGGCCGCAGGCCCCCGCGCCCGACAGCGTCAGCTCCCGTTCGGAAATCGATGCCTTCGTGCGCGAGGCGAGGACTCTCGGAAGCAACCGGCCAACCGGGGCACGCGGCCGGCTGATATTCGCGCTGGATGCGACAATGAGCCGCCAGCCGACCTGGGACACCGCGTGCCAGCTGCAGGCCGAGATGTTCCAGGAAACAGCCGCCATCGGCGGACTGGACGTCCAGCTAGTCTATTTCCGCGGCTTCGGTGAATGTCGGGCGAGCCGGTGGGTCGCCGACCCCGCCGGACTTGCCGGACTGATGGGGCGGATCGACTGCCGCGGCGGCCATACGCAGATCTACAAGGTGCTGCGCCACACCCGCGACGAGACGCGGCGCAAGCCGGTTCAGGCGCTCGTCTACATCGGGGACTGCATGGAGGAGTCGATCGACGAGTTGTGCCAGCTGGCCGGCGAGATCGCGCTGACCGGTACCCGCGCCTTCATGTTCCACGAAGGCCGCGACCCCACCGCCGAGCGGGCCTTTCGCGAGATTGCGCGCCTGACGGGCGGTGCCTATTGCCGGTTCGACGCGGGCTCGGCCCAGCAGTTGCGCGAGCTGCTCGCCGCAGTCGCCGTCTTCGCCGCAGGGGGGCGCAAGGCCCTGGCCGACTACGGACGCAGGGGCAGCCAGGCACGACTCCTGCTGCAGCAGCTGAGCTGAGGGCGGCGTATGGGCGCCGTACTTCTCGGCCTGATCGGCCTCCTCGTCGTCGTCCTGCTGGTCCGGGCCTTTATCGGTGCCAATCCGGCGAAGCTCGCCCGCGGCGTCAGGACCGGCGGGGGTATAGCGGCACTCCTGGGTGCGCTCGTGCTCGCCGTCCTGGGGCGCTGGGCCTTCGCGCTGCCGCTGGCAGCCCTGGGACTTTCGCTGTTTGGCTTCCGGCGAGGCGCGATGGGTGGCTTCGGCGGGCAGTCGCGGCCCTCGCCTGGCCAAACCTCGAGCGTGCGTTCACCATGGCTCGAGATGACGCTCGACCACGATACGGGCGAGCTCGACGGGATGGTTCTGCGCGGCATCCACGCCGGCCGCGCGCTCTCCTCGCTCGATGAGCCGGGTCTGCTGGATCTGCTGGCGGAGCTCGATGACGACCGCAGCCGACAGCTACTCGAAGCGTATCTCGACCGCAGGGCGCCCGGTTGGCGTGAAGACGGTGAGACGGACGCGGGCGCGGGGGAGAGCGGCCCGATCCGTGACGACGGGCCAATGACGGCGGAGCAGGCCTATCAGATACTGGGCGTGTCGCCGGGCGCCGAGGAGGCCGTGATCCGGCGCGCGCATCGCGAGCTCATGCTGAAGATGCATCCCGACCGCGGCGGGTCGACGTACCTTGCCGCCAAGATCAACGAAGCCAAGGAATTTCTGCTTCGCAAACATCGCTAGGCCGCCTCCGGTCAGTTCTGGGCCGGAAAGCAGCCGAACGCGTTGCGCTTCAATTCGGCGCAGGCGCCCTCGGCCTGAGGTTTGTCAAAGCCCGCGAAGCGGGCGCGCCAGAGCGTCGCACCGTTCTTCTCCGTGGTCTCCGTAAAGGCCGTCGCGGCACCCAGTTGCGAGGGAAGCGTGGCCTGCGCCCGCTCCAGCGCCTCACGCGCCAGTGCCTCGCTGTTGAAGGCTCCAACCTGGATCATCCACTCGCCGGCGCGCAGGACAGGGGCTTCGGTATCGGTGGAGCCGGTCTCATAGGAGGATGGCGGGCTGGTCGCGACGGAGGCCACCAGGGTGTCGAGCGACTTGGTCTTCGGGCCCGCGCCGGCAGTGACCAACGTCCCGGGAACAGTGGTCGAGGGGACCAGCAGCTTCGGCACGGGCAGGCTGGGCGTGAGGCCGGAGCCGACCGGCAGCGAGGCGAGATCCGGGCGCGGCGTCGGCAGTGGGGCAGCGGCCAGAGGTGCAGGTGACGATGACGAGGTCACCACAGGCGGCGGCGGGACCGAGGCGATCAGCGCGCCGCCGCGCGAGGCCGTCTTGATGTGCGTCTCGAGCAGGTCGCGCATATGGGCGTCGCGGGACGCACCGGTGCGGCCGCCCATTACGACACCGACGATATGGCGGCCATCGCGCCGCATCGACGAGACCAGATTGAAGCCGGACGCGCGGATGTAGCCCGTCTTCAGGCCATCGACGCCGGCCACCGAACCCAGCAGCTTGTTGTGGTTGCCGAAGGTGGTGCCCTTCCAGGTGGAGGAGCGGGTCTGGAAGTAGCCGTAGTACTGGGGAAAGCGGCGCATGGTCTGGATGGCCATGGTAGCCATGTCGCGCGCCGTCGTGGGCTGCGCGGCGTTGGGCAGGCCGTGCGGGTTGGCGAAATTGGTGCTGCTCATCCCCATCGCCTTGGCCGTGCGGGTCATGCGGGCGGCGAAGGCGGAAACGCTGCCCGACACATTCTCCGCCACGACCACCGCGACGTCATTGGCCGACTTGGTGACGAGGAAGCGGATCGCCTGATCGACGGTGATCGTCTCGCCCGCCTTGATCCCGATCTTGGACGGGGCCTGATTGGCGGCGTTCTGGGATGCGGTGAAGCGCGAGTCCGGCCGCAGGCGACCGGCCTGCATCTCCTCGAAGAGGATGTAGATCGTCATCACCTTCGTGAGCGATGCCGGATAGCGCGTGGCATCGGCGTTGCGCGCGAAGAGCACCTTGCCGTTCAACGCGTCGATGACGAAGGCCGCGTAGCGTTCGTTCGCGGTAGCGGCCGAGGAGAGCGCGGCCAGCATCGTGAGCCAGACCGCGAAAAATCCTGTTGCACGGCGAAGCCGCGAGGTCGATCCAGCTTGCCGGAGAACGCCGATCATTGATCGATCTCCAATCCCATCACACTGTCGCGCACGCTGTGGGGCACGTCCGAGGCAGGCGGAACTGGGCCTGCCGGCCGGCTGCCACAATGGGTAGAGGTTGGATCCCCCGTCTCTCCAGCGAGTGCGAACGCCTCATCTCATTCGCGGCAATGACAGCAATTTCAAGGCAGCGCCCGGGCTGTCATCGTCGCGCATCGGAATTGAGCGAATTTAGCCGACCGGAGTTAGGAAACCGTAAAGGCTGAGGGTGGGCCGGCAGGGGGTCCGCGTTCCATTGTGCACTGCAAAATGATCTTGACAGTTTTGCTGCATTGCACATATATGGGTAACACGATGCAGCGGGGCGCAAAAAGCCCGCGCAGAGCCGATCCCATACCCAAAGGAGCGCCACCAATGATGAATGGATTCGAGGACTTCCAGAAGCTCGGCAAGGACAACATGGACCAGGCGATGAAGAGCTTCGGCTCGTTCAGCAAGGGCATGCAGTCGCTGGCCGTCGAGATGGCCGACTACTCCAAGAAGTCGTTCGAGGACAGCGCCGTAGCGTTCGAGAAGCTGATGGCCGCCAAGTCGCTCGACAAGGCGATGGAGATCCAGAGCGACTACGTCAAGTCGGCTTACGAGGGCTTTGTTGCCCAGGCGACCAAGGTCGGCGAGCTGTATGTCGATCTGGCCAAGGACGCTTACTAGCCGCTTGAAGGCATGATGGCGAAGGCCGGCAAATAAGCCTGCCGCAGCGCAATCACCC
>JAEYRQ010000320.1 GCA_023435545.1 Pseudomonadota bacterium
CGTCCAGTACAGCGAGCATGTGCGCGGCAGCGGCCCGAAGGTGTTCACGTCGGTCTGCCGCGCCGGACAGGAGGGGATCGTCTCGAAGAAGGTCGACGCGCCCTATCTGAGCCGCCGCACGCGCGCCTGGCTGAAGGTCAAGTGCGGTCGCCGGCAGGAATTCGTCATCGGCGGCTGGACCCCATCCGACAAGAAGAGCCGCCGGTTTGCCTCGCTGCTGCTCGGCACCTGGGAGGACGGCCGCCTGCGCTACCGCGGCCGCGTCGGGACGGGCTTCGACAGCCAGACGATGGAGGACCTCGCAAGGCGTATGAAGGCCCGTTCGCGCAAGACGGCTCCCTTTGCCGAGGTCCCCCGTGCGGTAGCCCGCGCGGCCCGCTGGGTGAGACCGGATCTCGTCGCCGAGATATCCTTCGCCGAACTGACCGACCACGGCCAAGTGCGGCACGGGTCGTTCCAGGGCTTACGCGAGGACAAGGAGGCCGAGGCCGTGACCATCGAGACGCCGAAGACCAGGACAGCGGATGCCGGAGGCGCGACGGTGGCGGGCGTGCGCATCTCCAATCCAGACCGCGTGCTCTACCCGCAGCAGGGCGTCACCAAGATCGCGCTCGCCCGCTACTACGAGGCAGCCGCGGAGCGGATGCTACCGCATGTCTCCGATAGATTGCTCTCGCTGGTGCGCTGCCCGCAGGGACGCGAGGGCTCCTGCTTCTACCAGAAGCACGCCGGAGAGGGCTTCCCAGAGGCGATCCTGCGCAAGGAGATCGAGGAAAGCTCGGGCAAGCGGAACAGCTATCTCTATGTCCGGGACGTCGAGGGACTGATCTCCGCGGTGCAGATGGGCACGCTGGAGTTCCACATCTGGTGGTCGCGGATCGACAACCTTGAAAAGCCCGACCGTCTCGTCTTCGACCTCGACCCCGACGAGGGCCTCGACTTCTCCGACGTGAAGCGCGCCGCCGTCGACATGCGCGGGCGGCTGAAGAAGCTCGGTCTCGACAGCCTCGCGATGGTCACCGGCGGCAAGGGCGTCCACGTGGTCGTGCCGATCGCGCGGCGCACTCCGGGTGCGGACGCAAAGCGCTTCGCCGAGGCGGTCGCCCGCGGCATGGCCGGCGACGAGCCCGACCGCTTCACCGCCACCATGTCGAAGGCGAAGCGCAAGGGGCGGATCTTCATCGACTGGCTGCGCAACGAGCGCGGATCGACGGCGATTGCCCCCTACTCCACCCGCGCGCGACAGGGCGCGCCGGTCGCGATGCCGGTGACATGGGATGAACTGAAGAGCCTCGATGCGGCCAACCTCTTCCACCTCGAGGATGCGGTACGCCGGCTCGGGGAACCAGATCCCTGGGCCGAAGCCGGGGGCTGGCGCCAATCGATCACCAAGCCGATGCTTTCGGCCGTCGGGCTCTGACCGGGGTCATGGCTGCCGCAACGACAAGATGAGCGCCACCACGTCGCGCTTCTCCTCGTCGAACAGGCGATAGGTCGTCATCGGGAAATGGTCTTCGTCGAGGAAGCGCCGCAGATGCGAGGCATCGCGGCCCGGCCGGCGGGCGATCTGCTCGAAGGTCGGGGCGCGCTCGGGATCGGTCTCGGTGCCGCGCACGCTGTGGCAGATCGCGCACCAGCGCTCGACAACGGCCACGCCACGCCCCGGATCGCCCTCTGCATGGGCCGGCACGACGGACAGGCCGGCGAGCAGCGATGCGACGACGAAGAGGCCACGCCACGTCATGCCGAAATCTTGAGCACACGCCGTGCCCGTATGGCAAGGCTCAGATCAGCGCCTTGCGCACCTTCGCCGAGACCCATTCGCTGAGGATCACGGTCGCCAGGATGACGATGAAGATCAGCGTCACCTGCGGCCAGGCCAGCACGTTGAGCGAGGCCTGCAACTGCAGGCCGATGCCGCCGGCGCCGACAAGGCCGAGGATCGTGGATTCGCGGATGTTGATGTCCCAGCGGAACACCGAGATGCCGAGGAAGCTAGGCAGCACCTGCGGCACGATCGCGTAGTCGACGATCTGCCAGCGGCTCGCCCCGGTCGCCTCGACGGCCTCGACCTGCGAATGGTCGATCTCCTCGATCGCCTCGTAGAGCAGCTTGCCGATGAAGCCGATCGACCGGAGCGCGATCGCGACGATCCCGGCCAGGAGGCCCGGACCAATGATCGCAACCAGCAAGAGCGCCCAGATCAGCGAGTTGATCGAGCGCGACGCGACGATGATCAGCAGGGCGAGCGGCCGGATGAAGGTGACACTCGGCGTCGTGTTGCGCGCCGCCATCAGCGCCACCGGAATGGCGATGACGATGCCGGCGAGCGTGCCCAGCGTGGCGATGTTGATCGTGTCCCACAGCGGCCACCAGAGGCGGTCCATGTAGGACCAGCGCGGCGGCACCATGCGGCTGCCGATGTCGCGCATCTGCGTCGGCGCGTCGTAGACGAAGGCCCAGATCGTGTCCTTCGTCATCACCTGCCAGCAGAACACGAACAGCGCCACCAGCGCCAGCCATCCGGCCCAGATCGCGATACGCGCTCCCGTGGTGCGGCGGGTCCAGACCGGGCGTCCGTCTGCGAGCGCGACCGGCATCACTGCACCCACTTGCGGACGTAGCTGGAGGAGTATTCGGCCGCCAGCACGATCAGGATGATGATGATCAGGATCGCCCCGGCGGAATCGTACTCGTAGCGGTCGATGGCGGTGTTGAGCGTCGCGCCGATGCCGCCCGCGCCGACGATGCCGATCACGGCGGATTCGCGGAAATTGATGTCGAGCCGGTAGAGCGACAACCCGATCAGCCGCGGCATGACCTGCGGCTGCACGGCGTAGTTGATGAGCTGCGGCCAGCTCGCGCCGGTCGCCCGAACCGCCTCGGCCTGGGCCTCGTCGATGTCCTCGATATCCTCCGCGAGAAGCTTGGCGAGAAACCCGATCGTGGCGAATGACAGCGTCAGGAAACCGGCGAACGGGCCGAAGCCGAAGGCGGCGACGAACAGGATGGCGATGATCACCTCCTGGAACGACCGCGACACCGCGATGATCGACCGGCACAGGTAGTAGATCCAGGCCGGCGCCACATTTCGCGCCGCCCCGACGCCGATCGGGATCGAGATGGCGATGCCGACGACGGTCGCGCAGACCGTCATCGTCAGGCTTTCCTGAAGCCCCAGCCAGATGTCGCCCCAGCGGCTGGTGAAATTCGGAACGAGGATGCCCTGCACGAAGCGCCAGCCGCGCTCCAGCCCGTCATAGACGCGGGTCCAGTTGACGTTGACGCTGGAGATCGCCGCGACGAGATAGACCAGCGCGCCGCCATAGACCGTCCAACGGAGATAAGGATTCGGGTAGAACAGCGGCGGCCGGCGCCAGCGCCTGGGGCCGGTGGCGATGGCTCTCATGCGAGACACGCCATGCGCTCCTAGCGCTCACGCATCACGATGGCCGCGTCCTCGGCATCCTCCTCGGCGTTGCGGCGCATCGCCGCCCAGTCCTCCTCGCCGTAGATCTCGGTGAGGACGCTGTCATCGAGGGCTGCGGCCGGGCCGTCGAACACGAC
>JAEYRQ010000345.1 GCA_023435545.1 Pseudomonadota bacterium
TCCCCGCCCCGACAGCACATGCCCGCGAGCCAGCATCCTCCCTCACCGAAGGCCGGCGACCTCCTCGCCTGGTACGACCGCCATCGCCGGCGCCTGCCCTGGCGCGCACTGCCGGGCGAGGCGGCCGAACCCTACCAGGTGTGGCTGTCCGAGATCATGCTGCAACAGACGACCGTCGCCGCCGCGGGTCCGTATTTCGAGGCGTTTCTGGATCGATGGCCGAGCGTTGAGGCGCTCGCTGCCGCACCGCAGGAGCAGGTGCTCGCGGCCTGGGCCGGCCTCGGCTACTACGCGCGGGCCAGGAACCTGCATGCCTGCGCCCTGGCCGTCACGCTGGAGCACGGCGGCCGCTTCCCCGACACCGAATCAGAGCTTCGCGCACTGCCCGGGATCGGCCCCTACACCGCGGCGGCAATCGCGGCGATCGCCTTTGGACGACCTGCCGCGGCGGTGGACGGCAATGTCGAGCGGGTGATCTCGCGGCTCTACGGCATCGACGCGCCGCTGCCGGAGGCCAAGCCGGAGATCCGCGAGCGTACGCTCCGCCTGGTCCCCGAGGACCGGCCGGGGGATTTTGCCCAGGCACTGATGGATCTCGGCGCGAGCCTGTGCTCGCCGAAGCGGCCGGCCTGCGCGCTGTGTCCTTGGCGGGAGGCATGCGTGGCCCACGCCCGGGGCGACGCCGAGGCACTTCCGCGTCGCGGTGCGAAGCCCGAGCGGCCGACCCGGCGCGGGGCGGCGTTCTGGGCCGAACGCGGCAACGGCACGGTGCTGGTACACCGGCGTCCGCCGAAAGGGCTGCTGGGCGGGATGGACGGCCTGTGGCTGACGCCGCTCACCGCCGACATCGATCCGGCAGAGGCGCGCACGCACGCGCCTTTCCCGGCCCGTTGGAACCGTCTCGCCGGCGAGGTCGAGCACGTTTTCACGCACTTCCGGCTGCGGCTGACGGTATTCGCGGCCACCGATGTCACCGCCTTTGCGCCGCAGGGGGCCCGCTGGGTGGCGAAGGACGACCTGACGGAGGTCGGTTTCCCCACGGCGATGCGCAAGGCGGCCCAGCATGCGCTGAGGGCGCTGCATGGACCGGGAGCGGAGAGACTGGCGGCGCTCAGGCGGCGGCGGACAGTTCGGACCTGACGATCTGCCTGAGCGAATCGATCGGCTCGAGCGCCCCGCCGCGCTCGATGTGCCAGAAGGTCCAGCCGTTGCAGGCCTCAAGCCCCTGCACCAGCGCGCCCACCTTGTGGATCGAGCCCGTCGCCTCGCCGGCAGCCAGCGTGCCGTCGACCCGCACCAGCGCCGAATATCGGCGGCGGGCATCCACGAGTCGGTCTCCCGGCTGCAGCAGGCCGCGCTCGATGAGGGCTCCGAAGGCAACACGGGGTTCCTCGCGCTTGGCGCGGGCCGTGGCTATGCCCTCCTCCGGGAGCGGCTCCACGGCGGCGATGCGCTCGGCGGCGGCATCCGCATAGGCGCGTTCGCGCTCGATGCCGATAAAGCGGCGGCCGAGTCGCTTCGCCACGGCACCGGTGGTGCCCGACCCAAAGAACGGATCGAGGATCACATCGCCGGGCTTGCTCGATGACAGTATCACCCGGGCGATGAGACTCTCGGGCTTCTGGGTCGGGTGGGTCTTGCGGCCGTCGACGTCCTTCAGCCGTTCGGCGCCCGTGCAGATCGGCAGGAGCCAGTCCGATCGCATCTGGACGCCGTCGTTGAGTTCCTTCATCGCCTCGTAATTGAAGGTGTAGCGCCTGGTGCCGGCGTCGCGGCCCGCCCAGATCAGGGTCTCATGGGCGTTGGTGAAGCGGCGGCCGCGGAAGTTCGGCATCGGGTTGGTCTTGCGCCAGACGATGTCGTTGAGGATCCAGAAGCCGAGATCCTGCAGGATCGCGCCGACGCGGAAGATGTTGTGGTAGGAGCCGATCACCCAGAGCGTCGCGTCCGGCTTCATCACCCGCCGGCAGGCCAGCAGCCAGGCGCGGGTGAAGGCGTCGTAGGCGGCGAAGCTCTCGAACTTGTCCCAATCGTCGTCGACGGCATCGACCAGCGAATTGTCCGGGCGATGCAGCGTGCCGTCGAGTTGGAGATTGTAGGGCGGATCGGCGAACACCGCGTCCACCGACTTCGGCGGAAGCTTCTCCATCAGGGCGATGCAATCGCCGACGAGGATCCTGTCTTCGGCCTCCGGGGAAGCCGTGCCGGGCGTCATCGACGCCCGGCGCGGTACGCATACTGCCATGACTCTACGCAACCCTTACGCAACTGACGGTCCAGAGGATCGACGGTCAGGGTAAAGGTTGGATTAAGGCTGATGCCGGGGTCCTCGACGGCTGCTCAGCCGCCAAAGAGATCTCGCTGGGCGAGCGGTCGGAATGTCATCCGGTGGACCGAGCAGGGTCCCAGGCGCGACAGCGCGTCGACATGGGCCCGGGTGCCGTAGCCGCGGTTGGTCTCGAAGCCGTAGCCTGGATGTAGGACGGCGAGCCGGTCCATCATCCGGTCGCGCGTCACTTTGGCGATGATCGAGGCGGCCGCGATCGACAGACAGAGGGCATCGCCGTCGATGACGGCCTCGCCGCGGCAGCGGGCGGGCGGCAGATCGCGGCCGTCGACGAGAATATGGTCGGCGCCGCGCGGCAGCCCGGCGATTGCCCGCGACATCGCCATCAGCGTGGCCATGCGAATGTTGATCCGGTCGACGACCGCCGCCGAGACCGCCGCAGCCGAGACCAGCGCATTGGCGAGGATTTCGACATAGAGCGCCTCCCGTCGGGGGGCGTCGAGCTGCTTGGAATCGGCCAGTCCGTCCGGGATACGCCCGGGGTCCAGCACCACGGCGGCGGCGACCACGGGGCCAGCGAGCGGACCACGGCCGGCTTCGTCGACGCCCGCCACCGTGCGTGCGCCCGCTGACAGGGCGGCGTCCTCCCGCTGGAAGTCTGGCCACTCGCTCATGCCGCATCAATCGGCTGAGTCGACGGTGCGACGCAAGCCCGCCCCCAAGAGCCTGTTCGAGAAGGGCCCGGCCGGCGCGGGGGGGCCGCCGCCCGGCATAGCCGGGCCCCCGGGGG
>JAEYRQ010000355.1 GCA_023435545.1 Pseudomonadota bacterium
ACCCCGGGCAGCGATGGTCGCGATGACGCGGAGCCGCCGGCGGGCGACGGACCGGGCGACCTGGTCGAGGCCGCCGGGCGCGGTGACGCCGAATCCATCTCCGAGGCACTCGATGCGGATTTCGGCAACGTCTTCGACAGCGAACCGGCCACGGCCCCCGCCGACACCGCCCCCGCCGAGCCGATGACCGACGGCGGCTGGACGGGGGTGCGCGGCGACCGCCGCGGCGGTGACGGCGACGGTGATTATCTAGAAACCACGGTTGCTGGCGAGATCGGGCTCCACGACCACCTGACCGAGCAACTCGGCGTGGCGCACCTCGATCCGATCGGCAGGATGATCGGCCGCTATCTGATCGATCTCGTGAACGAGGCGGGATACCTCACTGAATCGACGGACGGGATCGCCGTCCGTCTCGGTATCGAGGCCGACGAGGTCGATAGGGTGCTACGGGTGCTGCAGGGCTTCGATCCCAGCGGCGTCTTCGCCAGGAGCCTCGCCGAATGCCTCGCAATTCAGCTGCGCGAGCGTGACCGCTTCGACCCCGCCATGCAGATGCTGGTGGCCAACCTCGAGCTCGTCGCCCGCCGTGACTTGCCGCCACTGCGCAGGCTCTGCGGCGTCGACGACGAAGACCTTCTCGACATGATCGCGGAGCTGCGGCGGCTGGATCCCCGACCCGGCTGGCGCTTCGGTACCGATCCCGTCCAGCCGGTCGTGCCAGACGTCTTCGTCCGGCCCCGCTCGGACGGAAGCTGGCAGATCGAAGTCAACAGCGACCTCTTGCCGAAGGTGTTGATCGATCAATCCTACTACGCGACCGTGACTCGCGCCGCCCGCTCCGACAGCGACCGGAGCTATCTGTCGGACTGCCTCCAGCAGGCCAATTGGCTGGTGCGCAGCCTCGACCAGCGCGCCCGCACGATCCTGAAGGTCGCCACCGAAATCGTCCGCCAGCAGGACGCTTTCCTTGCGGAGGGTGTGCGCTTCCTGCGGCCGCTCAATCTGCGCACCGTCGCCGATGCGATTCAGATGCACGAGTCGACCGTCAGCCGGGTCACCGCCAACAAATACCTGTCGACGCCCCGCGGCATCTTCGAGTTCAAGTACTTCTTCACCACCGCGATCGCGGCCACCGAGGGTGGCGAGGCCCATTCTGCGGAATCCGTCCGCCACCGGATCAGGGATCTCATCGACCAGGAATCGCCGGACGACATTCTCTCCGACGATACGATCGTGAAGCTGCTGCGCGACGAGGGTGTGGATATCGCCCGGCGGACCGTCGCCAAGTACCGGGAAGGGCTGAGGATTCCCTCCTCCGTCCAGCGTCGGCGCGATAAGCGCGTGCGGTTGTGAGGGGTCTCGCCGTTGCATCACGATTGACTTGGCGGGGGCTCATCCGTAGGGTCCGACCGCCGCGACCGGTCCGCCCACCAGCACGGCGGAGCGGCGACAGACTGCTCGCAAATGCCGCTTGGGAGACCAGGGTGTGCGCGGGGTCAACTGGTGGTCGATTACAACACGGTCCGGACCTGCCCCAACATCGACGGCATCATGCAGCTTAGGATCACTGGCAAGAACATCGACATCGGCGACGCCCTCAGGCAGCAGGTGGTCGATCGTCTGAATTTGGCGCTCGGCAAATACTTCGACGGAGGCTGGTCGGGCCAGGTCACCATCGAGCGCGAGGGCATCGGCTTCCGCACGGAATGCCGTGTACATCTTGATTCGGGCATGGATCTGCAAAGCCATGCGGTCGCCAACGATGCATACTTGAGCTTCGACAATGCCGCCGAGCGCATCGAGAAGCGCCTGCGCCGTTACAAGCGCCGCCTGAAGAACCATCACGAACAGGCAGGCGAGGAACTGCCCGCGGCAGCGATGAGTTACGTGATCGCAGCTGCCGGGGAAGGGAGCGAGGAGGAGGAGGAAAGCGCCGACGACAATCCGGTCGTCGTTGCCGAGACCGAGACCAGGGTCCGCCGCATGACGGTCGGTATGGCCGTCATGGCGCTGGACCTGTCAGAGGCCCCGGTGGTCGTTTTCCGCAACATGGCCAATGGCCGGTTGAATGTCGTCTATCGTCGGGCCGATGGAAACATCGGCTGGATCGACCCGGCTGACGCCGGCTGAAGAGAGGCACGCTTCCCGCTCCGGCGCCTCGTGGCACCGGGGACGGCGTGACGGTGGGACATGGACCTCAGCGATCTCATCCGCCAGGACGCGATCGTCCCCTCGCTGAAAGCGAGTTCGAAGAAGCAGGTGATCCAGGAACTGGCCGAAAGGGCTGGAGCGATCCTGGACCTGCCGGCGCGCGATATCTTCGATCATCTGCTGCAGCGCGAGCGGCTGGGCTCGACCGGGATCGGCCAGGGAGTTGCGATCCCGCATGCCAAGATCGGCAAGGTCGGCGGCCTGTTCGGTATGTTCGCCCGGCTGGACAAGCCAATCGATTTCGACGCCATCGACGACGAGCCGGTGGATCTCGTATTCCTGCTGCTGGCGCCGGAGAGTGCCGGCGCCGACCACCTGAAGGCTCTTGCCCGCATCGCCCGCCTGATGCGCGAGCCAGGCATGGCGCAGAAGCTCAGGGCGTCGCGCGACGCAGCCGCCATCTACGCGGTCCTCAGCCGCGCCGCCGAGCCGAACGCGGCCTGAGTCCGGACGTGACCGCGCACCGGGTGCGGCCGGGCCCGGGGGGGGGGGGCGGGGGGGGG
>JAEYRQ010000430.1 GCA_023435545.1 Pseudomonadota bacterium
GTCAATACCTACGAGGGCACGCACGACATCCACGCGCTGATCCTCGGCCGCGCGCAGACCGGGCTGCAGGCGTTCTTCTGAGGGGCGCGCGCCGTTTGGGACGGCGAGTCCTGCATCGTCGCGCCGACGATGAGATGCCCGGGTCAAGCCCGGGCATGACGTGGGAGGTTGGGGCCGGATGTTGCGTACATCCCGTCGGAGTGATCGCTGTGGCCTTGTCCACGGCGCAGGAAAATCCCCCCGCAGCCTCCCCTCAACGTCATTGCCGGATTTGACCCGGCAATCTTCCCGCTCGCGCCGCCAGCGCCGTGACCGCGACCGCCGTCTCGACGACCTGCGCCAGCTGCGCCCAGCCGGGGCGGCCTGACGGAGCACGGGGGATGCGCTCCTCGGCGGGCCAGGGCAGGTGGACGAAGCCGGCGAGCGGCCTCGGCGCGGCAGCCGTCCCGGCGATTCCGAGCGAGAGATAGGTCGCGAAGTTGCACAGGTAGCCGCCTGCATCGACCGAGGTCGCCGCCGGGATGCCCTGCCGGGCGAGGGCGGCGGCAAGCTGCGCCAGCGGCAGCGTCACGCGGCGGACGGACGGTCCGCCCGGTTCGATGATCCGGCCGGGCAGCCGCCCCGCCGCATCCGGGCGGAACGGCGCCGAGGCGTTGCGGCCGAACGCCTCCAGACGCACGCCCCCTGCCCTGCCCGCCAGCCCGAAATGGATCACCGCGTCGGGCGCGAGATCGCACCACAGCCGCGGCAGCATTTCGCCCACCGCCTCGTACTCGGTCGGCAGGATCGCCGTGGCGAGCCCGATGCCGAGGCGCCGTGACAGCGTGTCGACATCGAGCCCGCGCACCAGCACCTCGCTCGGATTGCGCCTGGCCCCGGGAAAGGCGGAGAAGCCGGTGACGAGGATGCGGGGGCGGGTCATGGAGTCACCTTGCAATGCGCGATGCTGTATCCTGGAGATGTCGAGGCGCGCCGTCGCGGCAGCCCCGTCCAGCTCATGAAGGAGCGCGTCATGAAAGCAACCATGCCCATCATCGGTTCCGTTCTGCTTGTCACCGCGTTGACGCCGCCCGCGCATTCTGCCGCCGACCAGACCCTCGGCATGGCGCTGATGTCGGCGGCGGTCAGCTATGACGGCACCCTGCGCGGCGGGGCGGGAGCCGTCTCGTCGTCGACGCACAATTCCCTGCCGTACGAATACGAAGTGGTCTTCAATCGAAGCTTGACCGGCTGCGATGCGGTAGCCACCACCGGAGCGCTGTTCTTCCCGAACACCGACTGGAGTGGCTTCGTCGCGATCTCGGGGATCGACTCCAAGCCGAACAGCGTTCTCGTACTCACGAAATCGACCGCCGGCACTCCATCACCGCGACCCTTCCACCTGATCGTCTTCTGCGCGGAGTAGACCCGCGCTTTCCTACACCCCCAGCCGTTCCGCGATATCCTCGACGGCGGCCGTCGGGGCCATGCGGCCGGCGCCGACCTCGGTCTCCAGCCGGTCGAGGCGGGCGGCGAGCTCCGGATCGGACCGCAGCCGGCCCAGCAGCCGCTCCTCCAGCATCGTCCACATCCAGCGGACCTGCTGGCGGCGGCGGCGGGCGACGAACTCGCCGCTGGCGCGCATCGCCTCCCGGTGCTCGCCGATCGTCGTCCACAGCGTGTCGAGGCCGGTGTCGGCGAGCCCGGAGACGGTCAGCACCGGCGGCGACCAGTTGGCGCTGGCCGGCGTCAGGATGTGCAGCGCTGCGCGGTATTCGGCGGCGGCCCGGCGGGCGCGCTCGGCATTGTCGCCGTCCGCCTTGTTCACGGCGATGATGTCGGCAAGCTCCAGCACGCCCTTCTTGATGCCCTGCAGCTCGTCGCCGGCGCCCGGCAGCGCCAGGACGACGAAGACGTCGACCATGTCCGCCACGGCGGTCTCGGACTGGCCGGTGCCGACCGTCTCGACAATGACGACGTCGAAGCCGGCCGCCTCGCAGACGAGAATCGATTCGCGGGTGCGCGCGGCGACCCCGCCGAGCGTGCCGGCCGTCGGCGAGGGGCGGATGAAGGCGTCGGGATCAGCGGCCAATCGCGCCATGCGCGTCTTGTCGCCAAGGATCGAGCCGCCGGTGCGCTGCGAGGACGGATCGACCGCCAGCACCGCCACCTTGTGACCGGCGGCGGTGAGGCGGATGCCGAGTTGGTCGATGGTGGTGGACTTGCCGACGCCTGGCACGCCGGTGATGCCGACCCGCATCGCCTCGCCGGTGAAGGGCAGCACCGCCTGCAGCAGCTGGGCGGCCGCGCGCCGATGATCCGGGCGGCGCGATTCCACCAGCGTGATCGCGCGAGCGAGCGTCGCCCGGTCGCCGGCGCGCAGGCGTTCCACCGCCTCGTCGAGGGGCAGGCCGGCAATCAGGAGTTCCGGCGGCAGGTCGGGGCGAAGGTCCGGTGGCGAAGGCTTCATGTCCGATGGCGAGGAGTCAGGTTCATGCCATCCAGCATATACCGCGTCATCCCGGCCGAAGCGAAGCGAAGAGCCGGGATCGGGACGCTTCGCCGCCCTCACCCGGCGCTCGGCACCCAGACGATGCGCTGGAGCTGGCCCTGGGCGAGGGTGGCGGCCGGCGCGAGCTCGTTCGGCGGGCCGTTCCAGCCGCCATTGTCGAAGACCAGGAAGACGTTGCTGGCGCCGCGCGACCGGCAGACCGCCATCCCGGCCCAGGCATTAGTGCCGACCCGGCAGGCCGAGCGGTCGACGCCGATCTGGCGGAAGGTCATGCCGAGCCGCTCGCCGTTCGGCCCGGCGACCGCAAGGCCGGAACCATGCACCGCCTTGATCGTCCGGCCGCCGCTCGCCGGGATCGCCATCATCACCTGCAGCCCGTCATCGAACACGGTCAGCGCGTTGACGACCCCGTCCTCGTCGGCGGTGGCGATGACGTCGATGCGCTCGTTGGGGAAGAGCTGGCGCAGCGCGGCCGCCGAATAGGACGTGCCGGGGACGATCGGTCCCGCCTGCTGATCGGTGATCCGGTGCGAGACGGGGATGACGGAGGCCGCTGCCGGCGCTTCGTCGCCGCCGCAGGCGGTCAGCAGCGGCAGGACACCCAGGCACAGGCACACAATGATCAGTCTCCGCAACATCCAACGTCACCGGTCGGCAAGCCATCGACAAGGCCGATTCCGGTACACAACGCCGCAGGCGCCCGCAAGCGAAAGCTTGTGGCCGGGAACGTGGCTCCGTTGCGTCACCCGGCACGGAATCGGCGCGCAATCGCACACCCCGGCTGGCGGAAGTGGCCGGGCTGCGGCAGAAGGTCCGCATCCAGAATCAAGGGAGGCCCGCATGATCCGCAGATCTTTCCTCGCATTGCCGGCGATCGCCGCGCTAGCGGTGCTGCCGGCCGCTGCCGAGCAGCCCTATCCGAAGGTCGACTTCGCCGGCGACTGGGTGCTGGAGGACGGTACCGGCAACCAGGTGCAGGCGAAGATGCGCTACTCCGCGTCGCTGAAGAAGATGCGCATCGACATGTCCCAGATGGGCATGGAGATGAGTTCGGTGCGCTCGATGCCCGAGGGCGACATGATCATGTGGTCTAACCAGATGCCGGGCATGGCGATGCGCCTGCCGAGCATCCGCGACGAGGATTTCGACGCGCAGAACACCGGCACCAGCCGCTCTATCGACGGCCAGACCTGCACCGTCTGGCTGGTGCAGACGGCCGAGGCCTGCATGACCGACGAGAACATCCCGCTCGAGGTCTCCGGCGAGGGCCATTCCTCCCGCCTCACCAACATCGAGCGGGTCAAGCAGGATCCCGCGCATTTCGAGATCCCGGCGAACCTGACGGTCATGGACATGCCGGCCAACCTGCCCGGCATGGGCGACATGAATCCCGGCGGCGGCCTGCCGTTCTGAGAGACCCCGGGGGGTCATCAACGGCCACAACCTTCGACTCGTCATCCCGGAAGCTGCTTGAGCGGCTATCCGGGATCGGGAGGGCAC
>JAEYRQ010000509.1 GCA_023435545.1 Pseudomonadota bacterium
GCGTCGTAGCCTTCGCGCTCGGCGGTGATGATGTTGTCGATGACCTGGAGATCTGCGAGCCGAGTGGCGTAGCGGTAGCCCACCATCGCAACCGGCGGAACGCCCTGGGGATAGGTATCGGGCCGCAGACCGTGCAGATCGACCGTCGTCCCCGGACTACAGACCGCCTTCGCATGCTCCGCGAGCATGTTCGCATAACCGGGCAGGCGCGTGAGATCGGTATAGCTCTGGTGCCAGATGCGCATTGCCGCTTCCGTGTTTCCTCGCCGGCGACGTTGCGCCCGCACCCTCGCCCGGCCTTGTCGGCAGCCGGCGCGATGTCAAATGAAACGTTTCACATCGTAGGGATTGGACAATGCGGCTGTCAATACGCCAATGCAGTGGAGCCGGGGATTTTGTGGTGGGCCAGGTTGTGAAAACGATGCCGGATCAACGTCCGCGTTAGCGCCGGCGGATACTGTCTACCGCCCCTTGTAGACGGGCTTGCGCTTCTCGTTGAAGGCGTTGATGCCCTCGCGGCGGTCCTCGGTGTGGACCAGCTGGTTGTAGGCGTCGATCTCGAAGAACATGCCGGTCCTCAGATCCATGTTCGCCCCCATCAGCATCGAGCGCTTCGCCTGGCGCACCGACAGCGGCGCGTTGCGGGCGATCGCCTCTGCGGTGTCCAGCGCCTCGGGGATCAGCAAGTCGGGCTCGCACAGCCGGTTGACCAGCCCCCAGTCCCTGGCGTCCTCGGCGCTGAACGGCCGGCCGGTGAGAATCACCTCCGCCGCGCGGCCATAGCCGATGCGCCGCTGCAGCGTCTGGGTGCCGCCGCCGCCGGGCATGATTCCGATCGTCACCTCTGTGAGCGCGAACCGCGCCGAGGGCACCGCATAGGCGAAATCGCAGAGCAGCGCGAACTCGCAGCCGCCCGCATAGGCTGCGCCGTTGACGGCGGCGATGATCGGCAGCGGGCAGTCGAGCAGCGACAGCATCATCTGCTCGAACAGCCGGTGCTGGCGGTGCCAGGCCTCGTCGGTCATGCCGCGCCGCTCCTTGAGGTCGACGCCGGCGCAGAAGGCACGGTCGCCCGCTCCGGTCAGCACCACGCAGCGCCAGTGCGCCGGATCGGCGAGAAGCCCCGAGAACACCGCCTGCACGTCGCGGCCCATCTGCGTGCTGATCGCGTTGCGCACGTCGGGCCGGTTGAACCGGACCAGCAGGATTCCCGGCCGCGGCTCCTCGAGCTGCAGGGTCTCGTAAGTCGCATGCTCGGTGGTCATGCTGGTCCCGTCTTCGGCTTGGCGCGCTCTGCCCGCGGTGGGGCGATCGAGCCGCGCTGGATGAACTCGGCCGGCAGCAGCACGTGCTGCGGCGGGTCGTTGGTATGCCGCACCATGCGGTTGATCAGCAGCTCGGCTGCCGTGCGGCCGATCTCCGCCTGATCCCAGCGCTCGACGCTGATCGCCGGCGAATAGAGCTCGGCGAGTTCGGAATCGCCGGCGGCCACCACGGAAATGTCGTCCGGCACTTTCATGCCGCGCACGCGGATCGCCTTCAGCACGCCTGACAGCATGTCGATACCGCCGGCGATGATTGCGGTCGGCGGATCCTCTCCGACCAGCAGCGAGGAAGTGTGCCGGAAGCTCTCCGTCGCAAAGAAGCTCTGCGCCCGCACCAGCCGCTCGTCGGGTTTCAGGCCGCGCGCCGCATAGGCGTCGCGATAGCCCTGAAGGCGCGCGCGGGCCGGATAGATCACCGGCTCGCCGGTGAGCAGGACGATGCGCCGGTGGCCGAGGTCGAGGAGGCGGGTCGTCGCCTCGAACATCGCGCCGGCATGATCGGCCATCACGCAGTCCGCCCATTTCGGCTCGTCGCGATCGACGAGGACGATCGGCGCGTCGAGCGCCCGCAGAAAGGCATCGAACTTGTCGTCTATCGGCGTGTAGGGACCGAGCATGATCCCGTCGGTCTGCTGGCGACTGAGCCGGTCGAGCAGTTCACGCTCGCGTTCGACCCGCCCTTCCGAATTCGAGAGCAGGAACGAGAAGCCTTCCCGATCGAGGACGTCGTGCGCGGCCCTGACGAAGTCGGCAAGCGTCGGGATGTTGATCTCGCGGATGATGCAGCCGACCATGTGCGTCGAGCGCCGGCGCATGCTCTGCGCCACCGCGTTCGGCCGGTAGCCCAGTTCCTCCATTGCCTTCTGGACGCGCGCCCGTATCTCGGGGCGGACCGACTGCTTGTCGTTGAGGACGCGTGAGGCGGTCCCGATCGACACTCCCGCCGCGCTCGCGACGTCGCGAATGGTTATGTTGCCTTCCCGCCTGCCCATGACTGCCCCGGCCCGCCCCCGTACCTTCGCGTTCTAGCTGTACATCAGGTTCGGGAGCCAGAGGATCAGCCCCGGAAGCGCGATCATGATCGCAATGGTGATGATGTCCATCATCAGAAACGGACCGATACCGCGGAAGACCTCCTCCAGCTTCACGCTGTCGCCAACCGCGGCCTTGAGGACGAACACGTTCAGCCCCACCGGCGGGGTGATCATGCCGACCTCGAGCAGCTTGACCAGCAGGA
>JAEYRQ010000520.1 GCA_023435545.1 Pseudomonadota bacterium
GCCAACGGGTCCATGCCCTCCGCCGCCGGCGAATGCGGGGAGACCGGCACGCGCGCCCAGATAGCCGACGATACCCGCCCCCAGGATGATCAGCGGAAAGGGTAGATCAAAGCCGAAGATCGCAATGAACGAGGCCCCAGCGATCGCGACCATTGCGCTGCCTTTCAGGGCCCGGCGGCCGATGCGGACGACCGCCTGCGCGACGATCGCCAGCACTGCCGCCTTGAGGCCGAAGAACAGCGCTTCGACCGCAGCGACATTGCCGTACAGGGCGTAGATCCAGCTGAGCGCCATGATGGACACGACGCCCGGCAGCACGAACAGGACGCCGGCAATGATGCCGCCGAGCGTCCTGTGCATCAGCCAGCCGATGTAGACGGTCAGCTGCTGGGCCTCGGGTCCCGGAAGAAGCATGCAGTAGTTGAGCGCATGCAGGAAGCGAGTCTCGCCGAGCCACCGGCGTTCCTCGACGAGGATCCGGTGCATCATGGCGATCTGGCCGGCCGGACCGCCGAAACTGAGCAGGCCGATCCGGAGCCAGACCCGGGTCGCCTCGGCGAGGGATGGATGCGGGGGTCGCGTCACGCCTGGCGCTCCTTCGGCCGTGTGGACGGCCAGTTGTGGGTCTCGTCGGCGGCGTCACGGGCCCAGCGGTAGAGCGCATCGTAGAGCAGCATGCCCGCCTCGAGCTGCTCCAGGTCGTCGGAGAACATCCGCGAGAGGCCGAGTGAGGCCGCCAACAACCCCGCCGCCTCCGGCGCAAGGTCCAGCCGGGCGGTATCCGCGCCGCGGACGATGGCGGCGAGCCGGTCGAGCGCTGCGATCGACAGGCCGAACTCTGCGAGCATCACGTCGAAGGTGCACAGCTCGCCCCGGTGGCTCCAGAAAACGCCCTCGATATCGAAGGGCGCGGCATCGTACTGCTGCGCGACCCCGACGACTTCGGCCGGCGCGACGAACAGGATCACCGCGTGCGGATCGACGAAGCGCCGGATCAGCCACGGGCAGGCGATCCTGTCGATCTTCGGCCGCGACCGGGTGACCCAGACCGTACGGCCGCGTGCATCGCGCGCCGGCAGCCGCGCCGGATCGACCAGCGGCAGGCCGGCGTCACGCCAGGCCTCGAACCCGCCCTCGAGATATTCCGAAGGACATCCCTCGGCCCTGAGCCAGGCCGCCGCGCCCTGGCTGCGCCGGTGACCGGCCTGACAGACCGCCACCGACGGCCTGCCGCCGAGCCGACCGACCGTTTCGGCCAGACCTTGGTCGTCGACGCGGATCGATCCCGGCAGCAGGCGGGGATCGGCGGCATAGTCCTCCTCGGAGCGGACATCGAGCAGGAGTGCGGCACGAGGCGTGCCGACGATCTTGGTGAGCTTCTCGCAGGAAATCGCGTTCGGCGCAGGCATTTGCGTTCCTCCCTGTGCGGGTGTGTCGATGGAACGCGAACTTCGGCTGGCGCCTCGTGGGGTGCTCGCAACCCCATATGTTCAGGTAGCGAGAAGGCGGCGGAGGTGTCAACAGAGATCGGATCACGGGCGCGCGTTTGGCGCGATCATCGGACGCACAAGCGAGTCGGATCCGACTGCAATTTGACATATCACCACCCATCTCATATGTCTTGACATATGATTGAGCGCACCACCGTCCGCCTCCCTTCGGCCCTCCTCGACCGTGCACGTCGCAAGGCGGCGGAAGAGGGGCGCACGCTGACCGCGCTGATCGAGGACGGCCTGCGGCAGGTCGTGGCCGATGAGGGCCGCGGCGACCGGCCGGCACGGAGGCTGCCCCGGATCAGCGAGGCCGGCGGCGGTCTGATGCCGGGCATCGACCTGACAAACCTCGAGTCCATTCAGGAAGCCGAGGACGTCGACTATCTGCGGCGGCTGCGAAGCACCGGATGATCCTGCCGGACGTCAATGTCCTGATCTACGCGTTTCGCCGGGATACGCCGCACCATGCGCTCTGCCGTGACTGGCTCGTCGGGACAGTCACCGGCGAGGCCCGCTTCGGCCTGTCGCCGCTGGTTCTGAGCGCGGTCGTCCGCATCACGACCAACCCGCGCATCTTCGTGACGCCGAGCACGATCGCCGAAGCGTTCGGGTTCTGCGACGACCTTCTGGCCCAGCCTCACTGCGAGATCGTCGTGCCTGGCGCACGGCACTGGGACATCTTCCGGCGGCTGTGCGTCGACACCGAGACCCGCGGCGCCCGCATCAGCGACGCCTGGTTCGCCGCGCTCGCGATCGAACAGGGCTGCGACTGGATCACTCTCGACCGCGACTTCGCGCGGTTCCCGGGGCTGAAGTGGCGGGTGCCGGGGGTGTAGGGGTCATACCTCCCCAACCAGCCTCGCGATCCTTGCTGCTGCCTCGTGCGGGTTGTCCACCGCCTGGCGGATCAGGCTGTCGAAGCGGTCAATCAGGACGCGGATGTGTTCTGTGGCGTTGAGGACGAGGTACATGTCGCCCATGTAGATCGCCGCGCGCTGCGGGCCGAAGATGGTCATCGGCCCGGAGAATGTGCGCCGGGCATCGTAGAGGAACAGCCGGAAGGTCGGATAAAGCTCATCGACGAGGCCGGCCATCTGTGTGAGCTGGTCCCGCCGCTCATCTTCCGGCAGGCCTGCCCACATGCCCTCGCCGCGGGCGAACCCGACGATGCGCTGCAGCGGCATGCAGACCTCCATGTCGGTCTCAGGCCGGCGGGTATAGGCGAGATAGCTGCCGGCATCGGCGATCGAGGCCTCGATGCGCGCATCCGGCTCGCGGCCGAGCTCGTAGCGGATCACGGCCTCGGTGCGCATCAGGTCGGGCAATGTCGCGGGGACGTAACGGATCTTGTAGCCGGCCGCCTCGCGCCGCCAGTGCTGCAGCCGGGAATCGTCTATCCCCGAGGCGCCGACCTCGATCGCGACCGTCGGCGCAATCTCCGTGGCCAAACGCTCGCTCTGGCTGATGCCGAGCAGCCAGTCGAGGCTGACGCCGTGGGTATGGGCGATGGCCACCAGCGTCTCGGCGCGCGGCAGGCGCACGGTCCGCTCGGACATCAGCTGCGACAGCGCCGAGCGGTCGAGGCCAATGCTCGCGGCGAACGCCGACTGGCCGAGTCCGGTCCGGCGCATGACGCCCGCCAGCCGCTCGCGGAAGACCCCCCCGAGATCGCGCTTGTCCACTTTGATCACCAATTGATGCCTGAAGTCATCGCTACCCTGCAATGTACACCAAACGCAACGAGAGATCACCGTTGCCGCGTTGAATCCCTCCCGACAAATCACCGAGACTCCCCGCCATGGGGGACTATCCACGCGACGAACTCGCGGCTTCCGCCGTCAATGTGGCAGGCGCACGGCGCAGGCGCCGCCGCGAGATCGAGTGGCCGACCTTCCTGGTGCTCGCCGGC
>JAEYRQ010000531.1 GCA_023435545.1 Pseudomonadota bacterium
ACCGGCACGCCCGAACTGATGGCCGACTACACGCGCCTCGCGCTCGATGCCGGCGCACGGATCGTCGGCGGCTGCTGCGGCACCACCCCCCAGCACCTCGCCGCAATGCGCGCGGCGATGGATTCCTACGTGCCGGGGCCGCGCCCGGATGTCGGCGAGATCGTCCGCCGCCTGGGGCCGATCCTGATGAAGCAGGCGGCCGAACGTCCCGACGGAGAACGCCCGCGCCGGGGTCGGCGGCGGGGGTAGGGGCAGGCCACTCCCCACGCGTCACCAACTCTGCAGGCCGATCCCAGCTGGCGCGAGGATTGCCCCATCCACCCCGGTACGCCCCGGACTTGATCCGGGGCCCAGCGGCGGTGCCGCATTGCCAGCGGTTGCAGCACCGACGCAATGAGCTGGATCCCGGATCAAGTCCGGGACGTGCGTCGAGGGTGTTGCTGCCGCCGTGCTCCTCGAGAGCGCTCCGAGAGTGGCCTTACCCCCGCCCCACCGCCCGGTGGAACGCGGCCATGTGGAAGCGGATCTGGTCGGGCGGATAGGCGCGATCCGCCGCCACGGGACAGGCGGCACGGGCGCGACAGCCATTGTCGAGACAGACCCGGCCCTCGGGCGAATCCAGATGCCCCGCGCAGGCGGCGACGTCGTAGCCGGCTGCTGTGAACGCTCCGACTGGACAGGCAGCAAGGCACGGGCGGTCGATGCAGGTCTCGCAGGGGCTCGGCCGATCTTCCATCGCCGGCAGGTCGATGACATCGGCGAACAGCAGCGCCGCGCGATAGGCGTGCCACAGCCCGTGGTCCGGGTGCATCAGGATGCCGAGCGGCGAGGGCCGCACCGGCTCGCAGCGCAGCGCCCAGCGCTGGAAGGGCAGGGGCGGGGCATCGAACGGAAACACGGCGCGAGCATCGAATGCCTTGGCGATCTCACCGACGGTCGTCCGCGTCCACCGATCCATCGGGTGACGTTCACCGTCGATATGTGGCGCGAACACGGGCCACAGCCCGGCGCCGACATTGCCGACGAGGATGAGGGTGCGGGTCGGCTTTCCATCCGCCACCTCCGGTACGCCATCCTCCGCGCGCGGATGAAATCCGCCGCGCAGGCTCAGACCGTGTGCGGAGAGTTCGGACGACAGTTCGGTGTAGATGGTGAGCACCCCCGGAAGATGTCATTGCCGGGCTCGTCCCGGCAATCCATTACCACGTCACCTTGCCGACCGAGGCCCGCCCCTGGCCGGGAGTGGCAATGGATGCCCGGAACAAGTCCGGGCATGACAGGGAGAGCATACGATTCCGCCCCCTCCACGCCACGCCGCCCTTTACGCAAACGCATCCGGCATCGAGGCCTTCTTCTTCGCCATGAACTCGTTCAGCGCCTCGTCGATGCCCGGATCGAGCGGCGGCGCCTCGTATTCGGCGAGCCAGGACTTCCACAGGGCATTGGCGCGTTCGTCAGTACGCTTCTCGCCCTCCGCCAGCCACTGCTCGAAGGAATTGTTGTCGGCGATCGTCGAGCGGTAGAAGGCGGTCTCGAAATTCGCCTGGGGGTGGGCGCAGCCGAGATAGTGGCTTCCCGGGCCGACTTCGCGGATCGCCGACAGCGCCTGGCCGTTCTCGCTGAGATCGACGCCCTCCGCGAAGCGCTGCTGCATGGCGAGCTGGTCGCAGTCCATGACGAACTTCTCGTAGCCCGAGGCGAGCCCGCCCTCCAGCCAGCCGGCCGCGTGCAGCACGAAGTTGGTGCCGGCGAGCACCGTGCCGTTCAGCGTGTTGGCGCTCTCGTAGGCGGCCTGAGCATCGGCCACCTTGGAGGCGCAAAGGCTGCCGCCGGTGCGGAACGGAAGGCCGAGGCGTCGGGCGAGTTGCGCCGCGCCGTAGGAGACCAGCGAGGGCTCCGGCGTGCCGAAGGTCGGCGCGCCCGACTGCATCGAGATCGATGACGCGAAGCAGCCGAACACCACCGGCGCGCCCGGCCTGACGAGCTGGGCGAAGGCGGCGCCCGCCAGCACCTCGGCCAGCACCTGTGTCAGCGTGCCGGCCACCGTCACCGGCGACATCGCGCCCGCCAGGATGAACGGTGTGATGATCGTCGCCTGGTTGGCCCGGGCATAGACCTTTAGCGCGCCGAGCATGGTCGAATCGAACACCATCGGCGAGTTGGCGTTGATCAGGTTGATCAGCACGCAGTTGCTTTCGACGAACTCCTCGCCGAACACCAGCCGCGCCATCGCCACCGAATCCTCCGCGCGCAAGGGATGCGTCACCGAGCCCATGAACGGTTTGTCGGAATAGCGGATGTGGCTGTAGACCATGTCGAGATGCCGCTTGTTCACCGGCAGATCGACCGGCTCGCACACGGTGCCACCGGAATGGTGGATCGCCGGGGCGACATAGGCGAGCTTCACGAAGTTGCGGAAGTCCTCGATGGTCGCGTAGCGGCGGCCCTCGTCGAGATTGCGGATGAAGGGCGGACCGTAGACGGGGGCGAACACCGTGGCGTTGCCGCCGATCTGGACCGAGCGGGCCGGGTTGCGCGCGTGCTGGGTGAACACCGGCGGGGCGGTGGCGATCAGGCTGCGGCAGAGACCCCTGGGGAATCGCACGC
>JAEYRQ010000536.1 GCA_023435545.1 Pseudomonadota bacterium
CCCCCCCGGGTCCGGAGCACTCCTCGGATCAGCGTCCGGCGAGCTTGTCGCAGTCCGGCGTGTCGCGCGAGGGCAGGCCCATGGCGCGGAACTCGTCCGGGGTCATGCCGAGCGTCTGGTTGACGCCCTCGTTCTTGGCGACCATCTTGCTCGCGAGGTTTCCGTCGGAGCCTTCGACGATCTCGGTGATGTACACCGTGCCGGTGGCCTGGCGGTTCTCGTTGAGCGTGATCGTCCCGAGCGGGGTCTCCAGCGGCTGGCTGGCCAGGGCCTCGCGGAACTTGGCCTGGCCGTCGCTGAGGTCGCCGTCAACCTCGTTGAGCGCGTTCAGGGCGGCGAGCGTCGCGACGTAGTAGCCGACGCCGAACAGCGACGGGCTAGGCAGCCGCTCGCTCTCCGGGAAAGCTTCCTGATAGGTCTTCACGTAGTCCTGCCAGGCCGGATCCGGATTGTCGGCGGCGAAGGCGCCCGATGTCGGCGTTCCGATCAGAGCGTCCTTTGCCCGGCCCTTGGAGGCCAGAACCGTCGAGTCGGCCATGATGGTGCCGCCGATCAGGTTGGTGTCGGCGCCGGCCTGCTCGTACTGGTTCAGGAAGTTGATGGCATCCGTGCCGCCCATCCCGAGATAGATCGCGTCGACGTCGTCGGGAAGCTGCGCGATCACGCCGGAGAAGTCCGACGAGCCGAGCGGCACCCAGAAGCGCTCGACGATCTCGCCGCCCGCCTGGCAGAAGTCGACCGCGAAGCCGAGGAAGTTGGTGTAGCCGAACGAATAGTCGGCGGCGATCGTGGCGACTTTCTCCCAGCCCTTCTCGTTGAAGACGTAGGAGCCGAGACCGGCACCCCACTGCGCGCCGTCAAGGTTGAAGCGGAAGAAATTCGGCGCCGGATCGACCCAGGTGGTCTCGAGGGCGCCGGAAATGCCGTTGATCACCGTCTTGTCGGGGATCGTCTTGGCGTAGTCGCGCATGGCGATGCCCTCGGAGCCGGAGAGCGGTCCGATGATGATGTCGACGCCGTCCTGCTCGATGAGCTTCCGCGCCTGGCGGATCGTCGTGTCGGGCGTGGTGTCGGTCGGCGCGACCACGGTCTCGATCTTCTTGCCGCCGGCCATGTTGTTGGCCTGCTTCAGCGCGAGTTCGACATTGCGGACGCCGTCGGCGCCACCGGTCGCAAACGCGCCTTCGAGCGCGACGAGGATGCCGACCTTGATGGTGTCATCCTGGGCAAGCGCTACACCCGGCAGCATCAGGGCGGCCATCGAGACGGTCGCCACGAGCAATTTCTTCATACCGTATCCTCCCATGCGGCAGTCCCGCTATTTAGCTCCCCAGTGCAGGCACATCATCGTCTGGGAATGCGGACGGGACTTTCTTGAGCGAGGCTTACCTTAGGCACGACGGCCATCGCGCGACGATTACCGGCCGTTCGGAGCCATACCCTCGGGTCTTTTTTTCGACCTGCTGCAGCCGTTTCAGGACCTTGCGCGCGCCAGCACGAGCTCCGAGCCCTTCTCCGCGACCATGATCGTCGGGGCGTTGGTGTTGCCCGACGTCACCGTGGGGAAGACCGAGGCATCGATCACTCTGAGGCCGTCGATGCCTTGGACCCTCAGGGTCGCATCAACCACGTTCGATACCGGGTTCACCCCCATCCGGCAGGTGGAGACGGGGTGGTAGACCGTCGAGGCGCGCTGGCGGATATCGTCCAGGAGATCGGCTTCGGCTACGACGTCCGGGCCGGGGGCGAGCTCCCGCTCGATGACCGCGGAGAATGCGGGCGTGCCGGCCAGCCGGCGGAGGAAGCGCGTCGCCGCCAGCATCGCCGCGATGTCCTCGTCGGTCGACAGGTAGTTCGGATGGATCAGCGGAGCGGCCATCGGATCCGCCGAGCCGATCTCGATCCGGCCCCGGCTGGTCGGGCGGCAGGGCTGGGCGGAGAGCAGGAAGCCCGGGAAGGGGTCGGGGCTCATCAGCGGCCGTTTGCCCGGCGGCGCACGGGTATAGCTGACAGGCGAGAAATAGAGCTGCAGGTCCGCGCGCGGCAGCTCCGGCGAGGATCTGACGAAACCGCCACCCTGATTGACGCTGAGACTGAGCGGTCCCCGCCGGCCGAGGAGATAGCGCAGACCCGCCGCCAGCTTGCCGGGAAGCGGGCGGAGCTGCTGGTTCAGCGTGGGCACGCGGCTGCGGTAGAGATGGTCGATGCACAGGTGGTCCTGCAGGTTCCGCCCGACCGCCGGCAGATCGTGGACGACGCCGATGCCGTGCCGCTGCAGGACCTCCCCCGGTCCAATGCCGGAAAGCTGCAGCAGTTGCGGAGAGTTGACCGCGCCGGCGGAGAGGATCACCTCGGCGCGGGCGGCGACGCAGGCGATCCGCCCCTGACGGGAGTACTCCACGCCGACGGCCTTGCGCCCATCCAACAGGATGCGCGTCGCATGGGCGCCGGTGATCACCCGCAGGTTCTTCCGGCCGAGGATGGGCCTCAGGTAGGCGCGCGACGCCGACATGCGCAGGCCGCCCCGCGTCGTGATTTGGTAGAGGCCCACGCCTTCCGGCCGCGCGCCGTTGAAATCCGGCGTCTCCTCGATCCCGATCTCGCGGCCGGCCTGAAGATAGACCTGGCAGAGCGGGTGGAGTTCGGCGGAGACGTCGCACACCCCGACCGGACCCTCGCCGCCTCGCAGGTCGTCGACGCCGCCGGCGAAGGCCTCCGACCGGCGGAACAGCGGCAGCACGTCGCGCCAGCCCCAGCCGGGGCTGCCTGCGGCCTCCCAATCGTCGAAATCGGAGGGAAGGCCGCGGATCCAGACCATGGCGTTGATCGCGCTCGAGCCGCCGAGCACCTTGCCGCGCGGCCAGTAGGAACGGCGTCCACCGAGGCCGGGGTCCGGCTCGGCCATGTACATCCAGTTGAGTCGCGGGTCGTAGAAGGTCTTGCCGTAGCCGATCGGAATGTGGAGCCAGACGCTCCGGCCCGGACCGCCCGCCTCGATCAGCAGGACCCGGTGGCGGCCGTCGGCGCTCAGCCGGTTCGCCAGCACGCAGCCGGCCGAGCCGCCCCCCACCACCACGAAGTCGTATTCCTCGCTCACGCCGGCCTTCCCTTGTCCACCGCCCGTCACGACACTAGGAGCGAGACGCCGCCCGCGGCAGGTCCGTTCTGGACGGACGAGGCGGCCATTCGCATGGCTCACGCGGCAAACCCGTCGATGGCGCGGGCGAGCGTCCTCACACCCTGGACGATCTCCGGCGGGCGCACACCGCTGAAGCCCATGACCACGCCGCGGGCTGCCACCGGGCTGATGCAGAAGCGCCCGATCGGCGCGACGGTCACGCCGGCGGCCGTCGCGGCGGCGGTGACCGCCTGCTCGGTGAGGCCGGGTCCAAGCAATCCGATCGTGTGCAGGCCGGTGTCGGTCGGCACGACGTCGATGCGACCGGCCAGCCACTGGCGGGAGGCGTCCAGGAATACCTGATGGCGTTCGGCGTAGATCCGTCGCATCCGGCGCAGGTGGATGGCGAAGCGGCCCTCGTCCATGAAGTCGGCGACGACCGCCTGTGGGTTCGAGGGAACGCCCTGCAGGAAGGCGCTGGCGACCTTGCCGATGACGTCGACGAGAGCCGGCGGGCAGACGAAGTAGCCGAGCCGGAGCGCCGGGAACAGCGATTTCGAGAAGGTGCCGACATAGATGACGCGGCCGGTCGCATCGACACTGCGAAGCGTCGGTTGCGGGTGGCCGCCGTAGCAGAACTCGCCGTCGTAGTCGTCCTCGATGATATAGGCGTCGGCCTCCTCGGCGGCCTTCAGCAGGGCGAAGCGGCGACGGAGGCTCATGGTGACGCCGAGCGGTTGCTGATGCGCCGGCGTGACGAAGGCGAGCTTGAAGGAGGGTGCCATCGCCAGGCCGTCGGCGACCGACAGGCCCTCCCCGTCGATCGGGACAGGTATGAGGTTCGCACCGCTGGCGATCAGCGCGTTACGGGCGCCGATTGCGCCGGGGTTCTCGAACCAGACGTTGTCGCCGGGATCGAGCAGCACGTCGCCGAGGATCTGGAAGGCCTGCTGGGCACCGCCGACGACGAACACCTGCTCGGCCTCGCAGGCGATGCCGCGGTTGGCCTTGAGATGCGCGGCGATCGCCCGGCGCAGGGGAAAGTAACCGTGGGGATCGCCGTAGCCCATCACCACATGCCGGTGGGCACGCCAGTGCTTGGCGACCTGCCGCGACCATTGCGCCAGCGGGAAGGCGTCGAAGGCCGGCAGCGCCGTTGTGAAGGCACGCGGCTCGTGCGGCAGGCGGTCCAGGAACATCTCGGCAGCGCGCTGGAGCTGGCGGGCCACCCTTGGCGGGCGGGCAGCACTTTCCGAGACCGCGGAGTTCACCGGCGTGGGGGGGGGGGCCGGGCCGGCCCCCCCCCCCCCCCCCCCCCCCCCCGCCCGCGGC
>JAEYRQ010000549.1 GCA_023435545.1 Pseudomonadota bacterium
CCCCCCCCCCCCCCCCCCCCACCCCCGGTCACTTGTTTGCCGGCGATAGTCGGTGACAAATCGTAAAGGCTGAATGAATGGCCGCGCGCCGGGAAACCCTACCTGCCGGCGCGCCCCAGCACTTGCATCAGTTCGGCGATCTTCTGGCGCTGCTCGGTCGCAGCGCCGCGCTCGACGTGGAGGTGATTGTTGGCATATAATGCCAGTATTCGTTTGCAGGGTCGATTGATGGTTACCAGGAACGTCGTCCTCACCGATGCCCAGTCGAAGTTCATCGAACGACTGGTGACGGAGGGGCAGTATCAGAACGCCAGTGAGGCACTGCGTGCCGGCTTGCGGCTGCTCGAACGGGAGGAGGCGGAGATCGCGGAGATCCGCGCGCGCCTCGCCCGCAGCATCGAGCAGGCAGGCCGCGGCGAGTTCGCCGAGGGCTCTGGCGAGGATGCCGTCCGCCGCGCCTTCGCCGCGGCCCGCAACCGTCGCTGATGCAGAAGCGATGGCGCCTGACGCGTCACGCGGAGGCAGCGCTGACGGACATTGCGGACTGGACGATCGACGCCTTCGGCCCGCTGCAGGCGCATGCCTATGAGGAAGACCTGATCGCCAGGTGCCGGGCGATCGCAGAGGGGGCGGTTCACAGTCGCAGTTGCCGCGATTTCGTTGACGGGACCTTGCCCGGCGACCTCAGATTCACGCGCGTCGGCCAGCACTTCATTGTCTATCTGGAGACGGCGGAGGAGATCGCCATCCTCGACGTCCTGCACGCGAGGAGTGATCTGCCGGCAAAGCTGGCATGGCTGGCGGAACGGCGTGGGCGCTGAAGCGGGGTGCGCCCTAACGTCCCTTCCGCTCCAGCACCTGCATCAGTTCGGTGATCTTCTGCCGCTGCTCGGTCTTGTCGCCGCTCAGGATCGCATGCTCGACGCAGTGGCCGACATGATCGCGCAGGATCTCCTCCTCGACGCGTTTCAGCGCCGCGCGCACCGCGTCGATCTGGGTGACGACGTCGATGCAGTAGCGATCCTCGGCGACCATGCGGGCGATGCCGCGCACCTGCCCCTCGATGCGGCCGAGGCGTTTGGTCACGGCGGATTTCGTATCGTCCTGCATGCTTGCCAAATACCCTATGGGGGTATATGTGGTCAAGCAGATTGAGATACCCCTGCCGGGTATCGACGCGACTGGATGACGGGGAGATATCGAATGGCCGAACCGCACCACCACCATGATCACAAGGGCGCGGCGGGATCGTGCTGCGGCGGCCACAAGTCGGGCCTGGCCGGCACCGGCGGCAAGGTCAAGGACCCGGTCTGCGGGATGATGGTCGATCCCCTCACGGCGAAGCACAGCGCCGAGCACGACGGCGAGACCTACTGGTTCTGCAATCCGAAGTGCCGCGAGAAGTTTATCGCCGATCCCGACAAGTACCTCTCCCCCGGCCCCGCCGAGCCGGTCGACGAGACCGCCGTCTACACCTGCCCGATGCATCCGGAGATCCAGCAGATCGGCCCCGGCACCTGCCCGATCTGCGGCATGGCGCTGGAGCCGATGACGGTGACCGCCGACAGCGGGCCGAACCCGGAGCTCGCCGACATGAGCCGCCGGTTCTGGATCGGGCTGGTGCTGACGCTGCCGGTCTTCGTGCTGGAGATGGGCGGCCATGTGTTCGGTCTCGAGCTTCTGGCGACGCAGGCTTCGAACTGGGTGCAGCTCGCCCTCGCGACGCCCGTGGTGCTGTGGGCCGGCTGGCCGTTCTTCGTGCGCGGCTGGCAGTCGGTCGTGACCCGCAACCTCAACCTGTTCACCCTGATCGCGATGGGAACGGGCGTCGCCTGGGTCTATTCGGTCGTCGCCACCGTGGCGCCGGGCGTCTTTCCCCCGGGATTCCGCGACCACCACGGCACGGTGGCGGTCTATTTCGAGGCGGCAGCCGTGATCACCGTGCTGGTGCTGCTCGGCCAGGTGCTGGAGCTGCGCGCCCGCGACCAGACTAGCGGCGCTATCAAGGCGCTGCTCAACCTCGCCCCGAAGACCGCCCGGCGCATCAACGAGGACGGCTCGGACGAGGAGGTGCCGCTCGAGGAGATCGCTGTCGGCGACCGCCTACGCGTGCGGCCGGGCGAGAAGGTGCCGGTGGACGGCGAGGTGGTCGACGGACGCTCGGCGATCGACGAGTCCATGGTCACCGGCGAGTCCATGCCCGTGACGAAAGAAGCGGGCGACACGGTCATCGGCGGCACCATGAACCGCAGCGGCGCGCTGGTGATCCGGGCCGGGAAGGTCGGCCGCGACACGATGCTGGCGCGCATCGTCCAGATGGTCGCCGAGGCGCAGCGGAGCCGCGCGCCGATCCAGCGCCTCGCCGACCAGGTTGCCGGCTGGTTCGTTCCCGCGGTGCTGCTGGTCGCGGTCGCGGCCTTCGCCGCCTGGTCGACCTTCGGGCCGGAACCGAGGCTCGCCTACGCGCTGGTGGCGGCGGTGAGCGTGCTGATCATCGCCTGCCCCTGCGCGTTGGGGCTTGCCACGCCAATGTCGATCATGGTCGGCGTCGGCCGTGGCGCCGGCGCCGGCGTGCTGATCAAGAACGCCGAGGCGCTGGAGCGGATGGAGAAGGTCGACACGCTGGTCGTCGACAAGACCGGCACGCTCACCGAGGGCCGGCCGGCGGTGACCGAGATCGTCGCCGCCGAGGGCATCGAGGAGCGCGACCTCGTACGCCTGGCGGCGAGCCTCGAGCGCGGC
>JAEYRQ010000602.1 GCA_023435545.1 Pseudomonadota bacterium
GGGTCGCCGTGAGGAAGACCGCCATCGGGTCGTTCGAGCCGGATTCGACCTCGAGCGTCGACCTGACGCGCTCCCTGATCCTGATGCCGCCGACCCTCAACAGGAAGAACACGGCGGCAGCGTCGGTCGAACTGACAATGGCCCCCAACAGCAGGGAGACCAGCCAGCTCAGCCCGGACAAATAGTGGACGAGCGCCCCGACGAGGACCGTGGTGAGCACAACCCCGATCGTCGCCAGCACCAGCGCCGGCCCCGCGGCTCGCTGGGCGGTTTCGAAGCGGGTGTTGAAACCCGAATCGAACAGGATGACCGCGAGCGCCACCGATCCGATAAAATATGCGACCGGCGCATTGTCGAACTGTATTCCGAGACCGTCCTCGCCCACCAAGAGGCCGATGCCCAGGAAGAGCAGCAGCAGGGGAGCGCCAATTCGGAAGGCGATCAGACTCGTCAGTACCGCCAGGACCAGCAGGGACGAGGCCAGGAGGATAACCAGGAGCGGCAGGTCGAACATAGTCCCCTACGGCAGGACGCGGTGCGGGCGGGTCATCGGGAGCGATGGTGATGAACGATCATGGCGGGTTCACGTAGCAGATGCTATCAAATCGGCGAAGCTGTGGCCGGAAAACCGGCGATGGGAGGCGATTATGCAGGATTCGACCGCATTGACACCGATGCAATATCTCGATCGCGCGATGGGCGCGCTTCGTGACATCGGTCTTGCCCCGAAGGAAGGCGAGCAGGCACCGATCACGGCCCTTCTCGAGAAGATCTCCGACCTCGAGCCCGACAAGGTGGTGATCATCGCGCGTACGCTGCAGCAGGCCTCGTTCTTCAACGAGGTCGTGCGCGAGCAGGTCGCGGCGATGAATGTGGGCGAGCGCTACGAGCAGATCACGCGCGCCTTTGATTCGATCCGCGACGATGCGAAGGGCATGGTCGACCAGCTGGCCGACGGGCGGATCGACACCTGGGAGCGCTTGCAGAATGCCTGGATGAAGATGCGGCGAGGCGACGTGGCGCAGCGCTTCGAGGATATCAGAAAGGTCTATCTCGACGTTGCCCGCGCCACAAAGGACCAGATCGACCGCGAGCACGTTATCCTTGAGGCCTATCGCGACTTCCGCGGTGCCCTGAAGAACGCCGAGGTGCTGGCGCTCGAGGTGCTGAAGTCGGCCGAGGCCGAACTCGACAAGGCCAAGGCGGTGCTGACCGAGGCATCGAATGCCGTGGAGGCGGCGGCCGGTGCCGCGGCCGAGGCCGCCGAGCGTGCGCGGCTCGAACTCGCCCGCGACGAGAAGATGCGGGTGATGCAGTTCGAGGACAAGCGCTACCAGATCGCCAAGGAGCTCGCAGACAATCTGACCATCGGCTACAACACCTCCGAGGTGATCATGGCGCGGCTGATGCAGACGACCAGCGCCAAGGAGCGAATCTACGCCCAGTCCGTGAGTTTCTTCTCCACCAACGAGACCGTGCTGACCGCCCTGAAGGCCTCGTTCACCGGGCTGTTCGGACTGCACGAGTCGACGAAGACCCTCGATGCCATGAAGGAGGGCGTCTCGAAGAGCCTGGAGACCCTCGCCGAGATCGGCGACCAGGTGCAGGAAGCGGCACTGAGGGCCGGCTACGGCCCGACCGTCAGGGCAGATGCCGTGAAGATGCTGGTCGACTCGGTGGTGAACTTCCAGGAGCGCTCAACCGAGATCATCGCCGAGATGCGCGAACAGGCGACCCGCAACTCCAACGAGATCCGCGACGCGGTGGAGGACGGCAAGCGCCGTCTCGCCCGCCTCGCCGCCGAGGGCAACGCGCTGACGGTGGGCTAGCGAGGTAGCGAGGGGAACGATGGCCGCTGACGCCGCCGCCACAGCCCAGAGGCCGCTCGGCGACCTGATGCTTGCGATGGACGTGGTGGACACACTCCGCCACCGCGAGAATCTTGTCGCGCGCGAGCTCGGCGGCGAGGATCGCGACGCACGACTGATCAAGCGCCTGCGCGAGATCTACAAGGCGCAAGGCATAGAGATCACCGACGAGATCCTCGCCGAGGGTGTCAGGGCGCTGAAGGAGCGCCGCTTCGTTTATACCCCTCCGGCCGACGGCTTCCAGGTGCGGCTCGCCCGGCTCTATGTCCGGCGCATGTCCTGGGGCAAGCGGGTCGCGGCGGTCGCGATTCTGTTGATCCTCGCCTGGGGCGCCTGGCTCGTCTTCGTCACCATGCCGGCCGAGCGCCGTGCCGAGGCGCTGCATGTCGAGATGACCGAGACGCTGCCGCGCGAACTGGAGCGCGTCGCCGGCCATATCGTCGAGATGACCAGCGTGACGGAGGCGCTGCGGCAGGCGGAGGCTGCCCTCGATGCCGGCGAACAGGCATTGGAAGTCGGCAACGTCGAGGCTGCCCGAGGTGCCGTGGCCGAGTTGAGGTCGCTGGAGGCGCGGCTCGGGCAGGAATACGTGCTGAAGATCGTGTCACGTCCCGGGGCGACGAGCGGCCTCTGGCGCATTCCCGATGTCAACCAGGAGGCACGCAACTACTATCTCGTCGTCGAGGCGCTCGATCGGGAGGGCCGTCCGGTCGCGGTTCCGGTCGCCAACGAGGAAACCGGCGAAATCCGGATGGTGAACCAGTGGGGTGTGCGGGTTCCCGAGGCCACCTTCGCCCGGGTCAGGGCCGACAAGGAGGACGACGGCATCATCCAGAACGACATACTCGGCGCAAAGCAGCGCGGCGACCTCGAGCCAGCCTATGCGATGCCGGTCTCCGGCGGCGCGATCACGGAGTGGTAGCCCGATGGCGAAGGGACGCGCGACGCTGGAGCGTATCGACCGTGAGATCGCCGGCCTGAGGGCGGAGGAGGCTCAGTACGCCGCGCAAGTCGCGGAGGTGGCGGACGGTCTGGCACGGCTGCGCAACGAAGAGATCGACGCCTATCGTGATCTTGCCCGGTTCCGGCTCGATGCCGAGCGCGGCCGGCGGATCGGAGGCGCCCTGGAAAAGGCGGAGGCGAAGGCGCGGCAGATGCTGGCCGAGCGCGAGCGCGCCCTGGCCGAGTTCGAGAACCGCGTCGCAGAGGCGACCGCCCGCGTCCGCGAGTTGGAAGCCGAGCGCAGCAGGCTGGCTGCTGAGGTCAGCGCCCGCCACGCCGAGGTCGACCGCGCCGATGCCGCCCTCATCGAGCGATTGTCGGCGACGGAGGATTACAATTCGCGCCTCGCCGCGGTGGAGGCCGCCGAGCAGACGGCCATGGAGGCGGAGCGAAAGGCCGAGCTCGCCGCCGCCGACCGTGTCGAGAAGGGCCAGCCATACGAGGCCGACCCCCTGTTCATGTATCTCTGGAACAGGCGCTACGGGACGTCGGACTATCAGGGCAGGGGCCTCGTCCGCGCTCTCGACGGTTGGGTTGCCGGCATCGTGGGCTTCGCCGATGCACGCGCCAACTACCACATGCTGACCGAGATCCCGGTCCGGCTGGGCGAGCACGCGGTGCGCGCCCGCAGCGCCGCAGACGCCGCGGCCGCCGGGCTCGACGCGCATGAGGCGGAACAGCGTCGGGCGGCGGGCATTCACGATATCGAGGCCTCTGCTGGCGAACTGGATCAGCGCCTGGCGGCAATCGCCGAGAACATGAAGGCCGCTGATGCGCATCGTGACGAACTGGAGGCCGCCAGGTCTGCGTTGCTGCGCGGCGAGGATGAGACCAGCCGGGCCGCGGTGGCAACGCTCGTGGAGGCGTTGCGTACGGAGTCCCTGCCGCAGTTGCGCCGCGAGGCGCTGCTGACGCCCGATCCTGCAGACGAGGCCATCGTCGACCGCCTCGAGCGGCTGGACGACCGGATCGGCGACCTCGAGGAGGAGCAGGAGCGCCGGCTGCGTCTGCAGCAGGACGCCGAATCCAAGCGCCGCGATCTGGAGCAGGCGCGCTCCCGCTTCATTTCCGAAGGTTACGACGACGACCGCTGGGAGTTCGACGAGCGCGCCGTCGAGGACATCCTCAAGGCGTTGCTTCGTGGGGCCATGACCGGCGCTGTCCTCTGGAAGGGCTTGCGCCGAGCCGGCCGCTACACGCCGCCCAGCCGGCCGAGCAGCACCGGCGGCCCGGGGCGGAGCGGGCCGGTGTTCCGCCCGCCGTCGCGGCCGATGCCATCGCCGCGGCCGTCCTCAGGCGGCTTCCGGACTGGCGGCACCATCGGCCGCAGCGGCGGCTTCCGCACCGGCGGAAAGTTCTGACGGTCTCAATCAGCGGCCGACCGCCGCTGCGCCTGCCAGATCTTCCAGATCAGCGGCATCAGCCCCACCGCGATGAAGATGCGGGCGATGTGGTGGGTGGCGACGAAGGCCACCCCGGCGTTCAGCGTCAGCGCGATCAGGCTCATCTCGGTCACGCCGCCCGGCGCGTAGGCGAGGATCAGCGCGGTCAGCGACTCGTCGACCAGCCCCGAGTGGTAGAGGCTGAGCGACACCGTCATGGTCACGATCAGCATCACGACCGTCGCCGTGGCCGAGGCGCCGAGCGCCTTGCCGACCGCCCTCACCGACAGACCGGCGAAGCGGGCGCCGAGCGCGGAGCCGACTACCACCTGCGCCGCGAAGACGATGAAGGGTGGCGGCGCGGCTTCGGTGAAACCCAGCCCGTGCACCAGCGCGCTCAGCACCAGTGGTCCGGTGATCTGGGCGCCCGGCAGCTTCACCGCCGAGCCCGCGAAGTAGCCGATGATGGCGCAGGCAGACAGGATCGCGATGTCGAGGAGTTCGATCTCCCAGCCGCTGGAGATGTCGCCGATCGCCCGGCTGCCGACCGGGCCATAGATCGCCTCCATGACGAACGGGATGGTCAGCACCGCCATCAGAATGCGGCAGAAGTGGATCAGCGAAATCGTCCGCCCGTCGCCGCCGACGCCCTCGCCAATGATCGCCATCTCCACGAGGCCGCCCGGGATCGCCGCGAAGTAGGCGGTGGGCCGGTCGAAGCCAAACAGGCGGCGGTAGATCTGATAGACCAGCGCCGCGGCCACGCAGATGAAGACGAGGAGGGCGGCCAGGGTGATCCACCAGTCGCCGATTCCGGCCACCACGTCCGGCGTGAACCCGGCTCCGAGCATGACGCCGATGATCGGAACCATCGTGGTGCGCAGCCACATCGGCACGCTGACACCGTGCCCCCGGACGGCGATGCCGGCAACGCCGGTTGCCCCGACGACCAGCATCGGTCCCATCATCCAGGGCAGCGGCAGTCCGATGTGCGAGGCGATCCAGCCGCCCGCGGTGCCGAGCGCCAGGGTGGCTGCCGTCCTCGCCGTCGCCGTCAGCGCAGCGGCGGGCATGGGATGTCGGGGGAAGGGCAGGGTGGCATGCCGTGGCTTTAGACTGCCGGGCGGGTTGCGGCAATCGGTCGCCGCGCAAGGCTCCTATTCCGTCAGGACAGGCATCGCATTCTTGAGCGGGATATGCGGATTCGATCTCTCAAGACGATGATTCAGCGTCTCAACTCGGTGAATCAGCCATTGAGCAGGTCGACCCAACCGATTCTGCCGATTGAGGTTTCCCGATGCCGTGGCTGCGACCGCAGACGTTGAAGCGGAATCGGAGGATGAACGGCCGGCTGGCGGCAGCCGGGGAAACGTGCAACGGAATTTCCGATCACCGACGGGACAAGGCAGAGGACAGATGAGCAAAGACTTGGCCGGATGGACGCCGCGTCCGCGGCCGCCGCGGACTGCGATCGAGGGTCGCTTCGTCCGGGTCGAGCCCTTCCACGCGGACCGCCATGTGGCCGACCTGTTCGAAGCGTACAGTCTCGATGCCGGGGGAGGCCTGTGGACCTGGATGGGCTACGGTCCGTTCCCCGATTTCGACAGCTACCGCGACCACGCGGCCCGGGTGATGTCGGGAGATGACCCGCTGTTCCATGCGATCGTCGACCTTGCGACCGGACGGGCCGTCGGGGTGGCCAGCCTGATGCGGATCTCGCCGGAGCACGGCGTCGTGGAGGTCGGCCACATCGCCTACTCGCCGCTCCTGCAGCGGAAACCCGGCGCGACCGAGGCGATGTACCTCATGGCCCGGCGCGTCTTCGACGAACTCGGCTATCGCCGCTACGAATGGAAATGCGACTCCCTGAACAGCCCCTCCCGCCGCGCCGCCGAGCGGCTCGGGTTCCGCTTCGAGGGCACCTTCCGCAAGCACATGATCGTCAAGAGCCGCAACCGCGATACCGCCTGGTTCGCGATCACGGACGACGAATGGCCGGCGCTAAGGTCGGCGTTCGAGCGCTGGATCGATCCGGCGAACTTCGATCGCGAGGAGCGGCAGCGCCGCTCTCTTGAGGCGGTGCGCGCCGGAGACTGACCTCCGCTACACGACCTCCCGCTCTGCCCGCCACATCGCCCTGAGCAGCCTGAGGATTCCGACCAGGTTCAGCATCGCGATGATGACGCCGGCCGCCACGTCCGGCCAGCGGTGCAGAAAGTCGACGATGGCGAGCGCGGCCAGGATCACGCCGAGATCGGCGGCGAAGTCCCACCGCGTCTGCCGCCAGGTCCAGCGGATGTCGTCCTCGGTGTGCCGCAGCACGCGCAGCCGCCAGGCGGTCATGACGTTCACGACGAGTGAGATCAGCGCCACCGCGATCATCAGCCACGGATTGGGCACCCGGCCGACGCCGAAGGTATGGAAGGCGATCAGGATGATGAAGATGAAGGCAAAGGCGGTGAACAGCGCGACCACCACGGCTGCCAGCCTGTAAAGCCGGCGCGGCCGGCCGCCGAGCAGCAGCACGGTTCCGGACTGGGCCGCGTCCCTGAGCGAATCGATCGCGATCGCCAGCAACGCCACCGAACCGATCATCAGCCCGACCAGCGCCTCGAAGGTGGCCAGCACCAGGCTGGAGATGCTGGCGAAGCGCAGCGCCTTCGCCTCCGTTTCGCCTGCCGGCTCCAGCAGGGCCTCGCCGGTATCGGCTGCGGGAACGGGCTCGTTTGCGAGCGGATCGAGATCGTCGGTCACCCTGTGAACTCCGTTGAGCAGCGTATACGCAGTTGCGCGGCCGGTTGGGAGAGTCTAACGCTTCCGCTCGACCGGCACGAGAGCGGCAATTCAGGAGAGACGACATGGCGGGACGCCTTCAGGGCAAGACGGCGGTGGTGACGGCGGCCGCGCAGGGTATCGGGCGGGCGCGCGCGCGCGCCGTCGCCCCCGCAGGGGCGCGGGGGCTCGCCACCGACCTCGACGAGGCCGCGCTCGCCGAACTCGCCGGCGCCGGTATCGCCGAGACGACCAGGCTGGACGTCCGCGACACCGAGGCGGTCAATGCGCTCGCCGGCCGGATCGGCCAGATCGACGTCCTGCTGAACTGCGCGGGCTTCGTGCATCACGGCACGGTTCTCGAGTGCTCGGAGGACGACTGGGATTTCTCATTCGACCTCAACGTCAAGTCGATGCACCGTACCATCCGCGCCTTCCTGCCGGGGATGCTGGAGAAGGGCGCGGGATCGATCGTCAACATTGCCTCGGGCGCCGGATCGGTGCGCGGCATTCCGAACCGCTATGTCTACGGCGCCTCGAAGGCCGCCGTGATCGGCCTGACCAAGGCGGTGGCGGCCGATTTCATCCGCCGCGGCATCCGCTGCAATGCCATTTGCCCCGGCACCATCCAGTCGCCCTCGCTCGACCAGCGCATCGCCACGCTTGCCGCCCAGACCGGCCAGGAGGAAGCGACGGTTCGCCAGGCCTTTGTCGACCGCCAGCCGATGGGCCGGCTTGGCACCGCCGAGGAGGTGGCGCTGCTCGGTGTCTATCTCGCCTCCGACGAGGCGTCCTACACGACTGGCCAGATCCATCTGGTCGACGGCGGTTTCGCGCTGTAGCGACTGTCGGAACGGTCCGCGCCCACGAGAATTCGCAGGAGACGCACATGCACGTACTGATCACCGGCGGCGGAGGGATGATCGGCCGCAAGCTCGCCGAGCGCCTCGCCGCCGATGGCAGCCTCAACGGCCGCGAGGTGACGCGGCTGACCCTGCAGGATGTCGTCGAGCCGGCGAAGCCCGCCGGCGCCGCCTTCTCGGTGGAGACCCGCGTCAGCGACCTGGCGGACGAGGGCGAGGCGGACCGGCTGCTGGCGCCCAAGCCTGAGGTCATTTTCCATCTCGCAGCGATCGTCTCCGGCGAGGCCGAAACCGAGTTCGACAAGGGCTACCGGGTGAACCTGACCGGCACCTGGGCGCTGCTGGAGGCGATCCGCAAGGCGGGCCACGCGCCGCGGCTGGTCTTCACCAGCTCGATCGCGGTCTACGGCGCGCCGTTCCCCGAGCCGATCCCGGACGACTTCTTCCACACGCCGCTCACCTCCTACGGGGCGCAGAAGGCGTGCTGCGAACTGCTCCTCGCCGACTACACCCGCAAGGGCTTCGTCGACGGCATCGGCATCCGCCTGCCGACGATCTGCATCCGGCCGGGCAAGCCGAACAAGGCTGCCTCGGGCTTCTTCTCGGGTATCCTGCGCGAGCCGCTGACCGGCGTCGAGGCGGTCTGCCCCGTCGATGAGGATGTGCGCCACTGGATGGCGAGCCCGCGTGCGGCAACCGGCTTCATGCTGGATGCAGCGGGCATCGACGGCGCGTCGGTCGGCCCGCGCCGCAGCCTGTCGATGCCGGGCCTGTGCGTGTCGATCCGGCAGATGCTGGATGCCCTGCGCCGGGTTGCGGGCGACCGCGTCGCCGACCGTGTCCGCTTCGAGCGCGACGAGTTCATCGCGAAGATCGTCGCCGGCTGGCCGCAGAACTTCGACGCCAGGCGAGCCGTGGAGCTCGGCTTCCGGGCTGATCCCGACTTCGACGCGGTGATCCGCACCCATATCGACGACGAACTCGGCGGCAAGATCGCCTGAGGCCGGGCCGCTCATGATCGCCTCCGTCCGTCATGAGGTGCCGGACGGCTATGCCGTGCATGGCCACGCCATCGTGTCGGCCGACGACTTCATCGCCGGATCGGACGGACTGACGCCACCTGACCTCAGAAACGACGTCGACTGGCGTCGTTTCCAGAGGTCGCTCGACGAAGCCTGCGTCACGGTGCTCGGCCGGCTGGGGCACGAGGCCAATCCCAACGAGAAGCGGCGCCGGAGGCTTGTGCTGACGTCCCGCGTGGCGGGACTGGAATCGGGCGAGGGCTGTCACTGGTGGAACCCCGCCGGCGCGGGCCTCGCCGAGGCACTGTCCGTGGTCGCGCCCGCCGGAGGCATTGTCGCGGTTCCCGGCGGCAGGCCGGTCTTCGACCTGTTCCTGGGGATCGGCTACGACGCGTTCCACCTCGCACGCGTCGAGCCGGTGATGCTCGGTGCAGGCACGAAGCTGTTCTCCGGCCTTGGTGCCGGCCGTACCGCTTCGGACATGCTCGCCGAAGCCGGTCTGACGGCGGGTACGGCCGAGCCGCTTGATGCGGCGGCGGGTGTGACGCTGACCCTCTGGCGTCGTCCTTGGGACGTCACTGCGCCGGAGCGAGATCGAGCTCCGGC
>JAEYRQ010000591.1 GCA_023435545.1 Pseudomonadota bacterium
GGCCACCACCGCAACCAAGGCGGATGAGGCTCCGGAGCAGCAGACGGAAGGCCCGGACGGCCCCCTGCTCGACCTGTCCGATGCGGCGGTCAAGAAGATGATCAAGGCCGCGAAGAAGCGCGGCTACGTCACCTACGAGGAGCTGAACGAGGTCCTGCCCTCCGAGGAGGTCACCTCGGAGCAGATCGAGGACACGATGGCGATGCTCTCCGACATGGGCATCAACGTCGTGGAGCCCGAGGAGGCCGCCGTCAACGCGGAGGAGGGCGGCGAACTCGTCGTCGCCACCCGCAACCAGGTCACCAAGTCCGAGAAATCCTCAGAGCCGGCCGACCGGACGGACGATCCCGTGCGCATGTATCTGCGCGAGATGGGATCGGTCGAGCTGCTCTCGCGCGAGGGCGAGATCGCGATCGCCAAGCGCATCGAGGCGGGTCGCGAGGCGATGATCGCCGGCCTGTGCGAGAGCCCGCTGACCTTCCAGGCGATCATCATCTGGCGCGACGAACTGGCGGACGGCAAGATCCTCCTGCGCGACATCATCGACCTGGAGGCGACCTATGCCGGGCCGGACGCCAAGGCGCCGGCTGTCACCAATGGCGGGCCGGCGGGCGTTGGCGAAGAGCGCGAGGGCGCGAGCCCATCCGGCGATGGCGATGATGCTGCCGAAGGCGACGGCGACGGAGACGGAGACGGCGAGGACGACTACGAGTCCAACATCTCGCTCGCGGCAATGGAAGCTGAATTGAAGCCGCAGGTGGTGGAGACGTTCGACAACATCGCCGAGAACTACAAGAAGCTGCGCCGCCTGCAGGACCAGCACGTCGAGAACCGGCTGAAGAACACGCACCTGTCGCCCAGCCAGGAGCGGCGCTACAAGAAGCTCAAGGAAGATATCGTCGTCGACGTCAAGTCGTTGTCGCTCAACCAGCAGCGCATCGAGGCGCTGGTCGAGCAACTGTATGATATCAACAAGAAGCTGATGGGCTACGAGGGCCGGCTGCTGCGCCTGGCCGAATCCTACGGCGTCGACCGCGAGGATTTCCTGCGCCAGTACCGCGACCACGAGCTCGATCCGAACTGGATCCGCCGGGTCGCCAGCCTCGGCGCGCGCGGCTGGAAGGACTTCATCGCCACCGAGCGCGACACCACCAAGGACATCCGCGGCGCGATCCAGCAGCTCGCCACCGAGACGGGCCTCGAGATCGGCGAATTCCGCCGCATCGTCCACATGGTCCAGAAGGGCGAGCGCGAGGCGCGCATCGCCAAGAAGGAGATGGTGGAGGCCAACCTGCGCCTGGTCATCTCGATCGCCAAGAAATACACCAACCGCGGCCTGCAGTTCCTGGACCTGATCCAGGAGGGCAACATCGGCCTGATGAAGGCGGTGGACAAGTTCGAGTACCGGCGTGGCTACAAGTTCTCCACCTACGCCACCTGGTGGATCCGGCAGGCGATCACCCGCTCGATCGCCGACCAGGCCCGCACCATCCGCATCCCCGTGCACATGATCGAGACGATCAACAAGATCGTCCGCACCTCGCGCCAGATGCTGCACGAGATCGGCCGCGAGCCGACGCCCGAGGAGCTGGCCGAGAAGCTGGCCATGCCGCTGGAAAAGGTGCGCAAGGTCCTGAAAATCGCCAAGGAGCCGATCTCGCTCGAGACGCCGATCGGCGACGAGGAGGATAGCCACCTCGGCGACTTCATCGAGGACAAGAACGCCATCCTGCCGATCGATGCCGCGATCCAGGCGAACCTGCGCGAGACCACGACGCGCGTTCTCGCCTCGCTGACGCCGCGCGAGGAGCGCGTGCTCCGCATGCGCTTCGGCATCGGCATGAACACCGACCACACGCTGGATGAGGTCGGCCAGCAGTTCTCGGTGACCCGCGAGCGTATCCGCCAGATCGAGGCCAAGGCCTTGAGAAAGCTGAAGCATCCGAGCCGGTCGCGGAAGCTGCGGAGCTTTCTGGACAACTGATTGGGAGTGATGGCGCGCGCCCGACGCTCGTGCGCGAGCGGACGGAGCGGCGTCCGGCAAAATGCGGGCAGCGGCCGGGATCGGCATGGCCCGACTGCGCGACGCGGTGCGAACCGAGGTTATCTCGAAGTAAATCCGGCGGGTGATCTGCGCGAGGCCGGCCGCGCCGCGCCAATGCTTCGCCTGTTCTTCCCGAAATCTCTGAGACGGCGGCCGGATGGACGGTTGTACCTTCCGCCCCGACAGCGTTGCTTGCCGACCCCGCGCCGGCGGGACGTAAACTTCGGGCGGCCCGAACGGCAGCACTGGCGGGCCGGAAGGGGCCAAAGTGTTCCAGGAGGCGCACGGAGTGCGGATTCTGAGTTGACCATCTGGTCAGGTTCCGATGGCTTGACCATTTGGTCAGGTCGGCTCGGGAAGCGCCGCCAAGGCGGCGGCACTTTCGGTGCCGGATGTCCGTGACGGCTGGGCGGGATGCCCACCCTTTCCCTGGCGGGGAGAGGTGGGGCTTCGCCCCGATCGGCTCTGTGAGGACACGACCCGCGCGGAACTCGGGAGCCTTGCCGGGTGGTCGCGCTCAAGCCGCTGCCAGCCGCTCCATCTCCTGCTCGAACGCGAAGCAGAGTTGCGCGGCTTCCTCGTCGGGGAGCCATCGCGCCATCTGCGGGAAAATGAGCTGGTAGAGGTCGGCGCGGTCGCGCGGCCACGGAACCGCCGTCGCCGCGCGTGCCTCGGCGAGAATCTTGTTGAGCTCGGCGCGCACCTCGTCGGGGTCGGCCCGGTAGACGGGCGGCGCATAGTCCGGCCCGAACAGGTCGGGCTCGGGCTCGTCGCCGAACAGGTCTGGCTGGATGGGGCGGGGCATGAGTCGGGGTCGCGCATGTCCGATTCGGATGCGGAATCATGCGGCAGTTTTGCCGCGCGCGGGAGAGGCCGATGCGGGGTTTTCCCCGCAGTTCGGGTATCACCGCAAGCTCGAACCGGCATGGGCGCGGTCGCGCGGGCGCGGCGCGCGAA
>JAEYRQ010000601.1 GCA_023435545.1 Pseudomonadota bacterium
TGGTCCAAACCTGCCCCACCCGCCGCGCCCGCTCGCGCTCGCGGGGACGCAACCAGCCCTTCTCGGCACGGGAGAGTTCCAGCAGCGCGTCATACCAGGCAAGCGGTGGAAAACCGGCAGCCTTCAACTCCGACTCGACCGCAGCCAGGAGCGCGGGTTGCAGGCGCACCAGACGCGCCCATGCCCGCGTCGCCTCATCTGAGGGACAACTGGCGGAATCGGAGACGGCTTCGGTTGGTGTCACCGGAGCAGGCTAGCCACTGCATGCAACTGCATCAAGCTTGACGATAGATGCAATCGCATCTATAAAGATGCACTTGCATCAATGTAACTCCGACTGGAGGATCCGTCATGCAACTGCTGCACACGCCCCAGACCTGCTCCTTGTCGTCCTTGATCGTGCTGAACGAGGTCGGGGTGTCGTTCGACGTGCTACATGTCGATCTCGCTTCGCGCCTAACCGCGGATGGTCGGGACTTCCTGACGATCGCTCCCAAGGGCCAGGTCCCGGCCCTGCTGCTCGATGACGGCTCGCTGCTGACCGAAGGCGTGGCGATCGTTCAGTACATCGCCGACATGGTGCCGGACCGAGGCCTGGCGCCGGCGGCCGGGACCATCGAGCGGGTGCGGCTCCAGGAATGGCTGAACTACCTTGCCACCGAACTCCACAAGGGCTTCGGCGGCTTCTGGGCGCCTACGGCGGGCGATGCGCACAAGGCGCATCTGCGCCAGGTGATCGAAGGCCATCTGGGATGGCTCGAGCGGGAACTGGCAAGCCGGCCCTACTTGATGGGCGAGAGCTACGGCATCGCCGACGCCTACCTGTTCACCATCCTCGGCTGGGCGCGGCTCGATCCCTGGCGAATTCCGCTCGATCCCTATCCCCACCTCCTCGCCTTTATGGACCGGGTAGCCGTCAGGCCTGCCGTCCAGGCCGCGCTCGTCCATGAACAACCCATTGCCGCGTGAGGCCACCGTCATGCTGCAACTGGTCAGCCATCCGCTGTGTCCCTACGTGCAACGCGCCGCCATCGCGCTGTCCGAAAAGGGCGTCGGCTTCCAGCGTGTCGACATCGACCTTGCGGACAAGCCGGACTGGTTTCTGGCGATCTCGCCTCTGGGCAAGGTGCCGCTGCTGAGGGTGGGAGACGCCACGATCTTCGAATCCTCCGTCATCCTTGAGTATCTCGAGGAGACCGAAACGCCGGCCCTGTTGCCGGCCGAACCTCTACGGCGGGCAACTCACAGGGCTTGGATCGCGTTTGCCTCGAGCGTGCTCGATACCATTGCCGGCCTCTATTCAGCCGGAGACGCCTTGGCGTACGACCGCAAACGAATGGAACTGGGCCGACGCCTCGACAGCCTGGAGCACTACGTAGTCGCCGAGCCCTGGTTCGACGGGCAGGACTTCTCGCTTGTCGATGCAGCGTTTGCGCCTGTGTTTCGCTACTTCGACGTGCTCGATCGCATCGAGGCGCTGCACCTGGATGATCGCCGGCCGCGCATCGCGCGGTGGCGGGCGGCACTTGCCGCGCGACCGTCGGTCGCGGCCGCAGTCCCGGCCGACTATCCGCAGCGGCTCACAGCATTTCTGGCTTCACGCGGGAGCCACCTGGCCTCGCTCCTGTAACGAGCCTCCGGCGGCGCCAGGCCGCGACATCTTGACAAGGCCCTTCATCTGTTTTGTACTCAATCGTGCAACGTTGTTTCACGATGAGAAACAAAAGAGGAAACCAATGAGGGTCAGCACCCTGCTCGCGGGCGCAGCCGTCGCCCTGTCGATGACGTATGGGGCGGCGTCGGCCGCCGAATACTCGTTCAAGTTCGGACACGCGGCCTCGAGCCGCCATGCCTTCCAGACCGGCGTCGAAATGTTCGCCAAGTCGGTCGCCGAGAAGACCGGCGGCCGGGTCGAGATCCAGGTGATCGGCGATCGCCAGCTCGGCGACGACAAGCAGCTTCTCGAGGGCGTGCAACTCGGCACGATCGATGGCGCGCTGGTGTCATCTCCGACCTTCCCGCTGGCCGCGGGCGCCGCGGCGGTGGACGCGCTGCAGCTCCCCTTCGTGGTCACAAGCTACGACCAGCTCTCCGAGGTTCTCGCCGGGCCGGTGGGCCAGAAGATCCTCGACAGCCTGTCCGACAAGGGCATGAAGGGACTCTCCTACTACGAGGCCGGCCAGCGCCACTTCCTGAATCGTGCCAAGCCGGTGAAGTCGCTCGCCGACTTCCAGGGCCTGAAGACCCGTATCGTGCCGATCCCGCTGCACAAGGCGACGTGGGAGGCGGTCGGCACCAATCCGGTCGGCATGCCCTATGGCGAGGTCTACTCGGGACTCGAGACCGGCGTGATCGACGCGGTCGAGATCAACCTGTCCTCGGTCGAATCCGAAAATCTCTTCCAGAACGCCAAGGAAGTGACGCTCACCGGCCACTATTTCTGGCCGGGCATCCTGATCATGAACCAGGCTCGTTTCGACGGCCTGCCGGACGATATCAAGCAGGCGCTCATCGAGGCCGGCAACGAGACCATCGCCGAGCAGTACGCCTTCGTCCGCGACGACGAGGCGCGGGTGGCCGCCGAGCTGAAGTCCAAGGGCGTCACCATCAGCGAGCTGGACAATCTCGACGAGATGCGGGCGAAGACCGCGCCGGTCGTCGAGGAGTGGTCGGCCAAGGATCCACTGATCGGCGAGTTCATCGAAACCGTCCGCAAGGGTTCGTGACCATGGGCGGGGCGAAAGCCTACCGCTGGGAAGATCTGCCCCGGGAGCATGTGCGCCCCGGGGTCTCCCGGGCGGGGTTCCGCGGTAACGACGTGATGATGTGCATGAACTGGCTCGAGCCCGGGATGGAGGTGCGTCCGCACTCCCATCCCCAGGAGCAACTGGTGATGGTGGTCAAGGGCCGCATGCGCTTCTTCATCGGTGACGATACCGTCGAGGTCCCGCAGGGTGGTGTCGTCCGCATACCGCCCAACGTCGTGCATTGCGGGGAAGTGGTCGGGGATGAGCCGGTGCTCAATCTCGACGTCTTCTCCCCGTTGCGCGAGGACTACCTCCATCTGGTGACGTACCAGACGGACGCGTTCGAGAAAGCCTGAAGTCACGCACAGGGCCGCCCGACGGCCGGACGCCGATGCAGATCGGCGCCGGAACGGGTGCGCCTTGCCCGCCACGGGGAAGGAAACGCCTCGATGACAGCGCAACCGATAGGCATTGTCAGGGTCTACCGGGCCGCGATGGTCGGCGTGCTCGGCCTGATGATGGCCCTCCTGTTCGCCATCATGTGCGTGCAGGTGTTCTTCCGCTACGGCCTGAACGCCTCGCTGATCTGGGCGGAGGAGGTCTGCCGCTACCTGCTGATCTGGGTATCGTTCCTGGCCTGCGGCATCGCCTACCAGCGCGGCGAGATCGCGGCGATGCGGATCCTGGTCGAGGCGCTGCCGGCGCGGCTGGCGGCGCTGTTCGCGGTCCTCGCCGACGTCGCGGTCCTGATCCTGCTCGGCTTCCTGATCGTCTACGGGTGGCGCTACGCGATGTTCGCGGGCGGCCAGAGGATGCCGGCCGCCGACTTCATCTGGAACGACATCCTGGGCGGCACCGGCTCGGTCGGGCTGTCGCTGCTCTGGGTCTACGTGGCGATCCCGGTCGGTGCGGCGCTGCTTGCGGTCCACGTCGCGATCCATCTCCTGAGCTGCCTGGCGGCGCTCGCCCGCGGCACGCGCCCGACATTTCCCGAAGGTGAGGGAGACCGGTCGTGATCGCCTATCTCGGCGGCTTCGCCGCGTTCCTGCTGATCGGCGTACCGGTCGCCCTGGCGCTGGGGCTGGCCTCGCTGACCTATCTCTACATCTCGGGCAATACCCATCTGCTGATCGCCTTCCCCCAGCGCATGATCGCGGGCGTCGACCAGTTCGTGCTGCTGACCATCCCGTTCTTCCTGTTGGCGGGCAACTTCATGAACGCCGGCGGAATTACCCAGGAGATCGTCAAGCTGGCGCAGACGGTGGTGGGGCGCATCCGCGGCGGCCTCGCCGCGGTAACGGTGGTCGCCAGCATGCTGTTCTCCGGTGTCTCCGGCGCGGCCACGGCGGAAGCTTCCGCGCTGGGAAGCGTGCTGATCCCGGCGATGAAGCGCGATGGCTACGACCCGCGCTATGCCGCAGCCCTGGTCGCGACCAGCTCCATCCTCGGGCCGCTGGTGCCGCCGTCGCTGGCGCTGATCCTCTACGGTGTGTTGTCCGGCACTTCGATCGCCGATCTGTTCCTGGCGGGCATCGGCCCGGCGCTGGTGCTCTGCCTCGCCCTCGTCGCCTACGTCCTGATCAAGGCGCGGATCGAGGGGCACCCAGTCTCGCCGGTGCTGCCGGCCGGCGAGCGGCGGCGATCGCTGATCCGCGGCCTGCCGGCGCTGCTCCTGCCGGTGATCATCGTCGGCGGCATCAAGTCGGGCGTCTTCACCCCCACCGAGGCGGCGGCGATCGCGGCACTCTATGCGTTGCTGCTGGCGCTGTTTCTCTACCGGACGATGGGCGTCAGGGAGATGTGGACGGCGCTCTTCGAGACGGCGACGCTGTCGGCCGGGATCATGCTGATCGTCGCCATGGCCAGCATGACCGCCTTCGTGCTCGGCTTCGAGAACGTGCCTCGCCAGATCGCCGACGGCCTGCTGTCGATCACCCGCGAGCCGGCCTTCCTGCTGCTGCTGATCAACGCGCTTCTCCTGGTGCTGGGCCTGTTCCTGGAGCCCCTGGCGGCGCTCATCCTGGTGATGCCGATCCTGATCGAGGTAATCCGGGTGATCGGGCTCGATCCGGTGCAGTTCGGCGTGATGGTCGTGCTCAACTTGATGATCGGCATGATCACGCCGCCGGTGGGGCTGTGCCTGTTCATCGTCTCCGCCATCGGCCGGGTGCCGATCGAGGGCGTCAGCCGCGCGGCGATGCCGATGATCGCGATCTGCATCGCCGTGCTGTTTCTCGTCGCCTTTGTGCCGGAGGTGACGCTCACCCTGCCGAGGCTATTCCCGCAATGACCGACCTCATCGACAAGCCGGCTATCGGGAAGTCCGGGGAGGAACGCCAGCAGCCGGGAATCCAGTCGCTGCGCGCAGCCTTCCAGGTGATCGAGGAAATGGCCGCGATCGGCGAGCCAGTGGGTGTGACCGAGCTCGCCAAGGTGCTGGGCATGCCGAAGACCCGCACCTTCAGATACCTGCGCACCCTGAAGACGCTCGGCTACGTCTCCCAGCATCTCTCCACGGAGAAGTACCGGCTGACGCTGAGGCTGTTCCATCTCGGCCAGGCGGTTGCCGATTCGACGCAGCTATTGACCGAGGCGCGGGCGGCGATGGTGCAGCTGCGCAAGGACACCGGGCAGACCGTCACGCTGTCGAGCGTCGAACCGGACGGAATGCGGGTGCTCGACATCGTGCGCGCCCATTCGCCGGTCCAGATCGTCACACGGCCGGGCGCGCTGCTGGAATTCCACTCCTCGGCGCAGGGACGGGTGGCACTCGCATTCGGTCCGGCGCGGCTGTGGAACGCAGTGCGCGGCAAGCCGCTGAAGCGCTGGACGCCCCGCACCAACACCGACCTCGCCGTGCTCGAGGCCGAGGTCGAGGCGACCCGCCGGCGCGGCTGGGCCACGGCGGCCGAGCAGACGCTCGTCGGCGTCAACGCGCTCGCCGCGCCGATCTTCGGCGCCGGGCGCGACCTGATCGCCACCATCACCGTCGCCGGCTCGCTGCAGCATGTGCCTGCCGAGCCGCCGGCCGAACTCGTCGCCTACGTCCAGCAGGCGGCACGACGCATTTCCGAGAATCTGGGCTGCACGGAGTATCCTGCATGACGCGTTACGCACTGGCGGTCGATATCGGCGGAACCTTCACCGATATCGTCCTCCTGTCCGACGACGGTCGGAGTTTCGTCGACAAGACGTTGACCACCCATCACGACCTGCTGGAAGGCTTCTTCCGCGGCGTCGACATGGTGCTGGAGCGTGCCGGGATCGGCCCGGCGCAGGTCGACGACGTCGTCGTCCACGCCACCACCGTCGTCACCAATGCGCTGATCGAGCGGAAGGGACCGCCGACGGCGCTGATCCTGACGAAGGGTTTCCGCGACGTGCTCTACATCCGCAACGAGCACCGCTATGACATGTACGACCCGCAGATCGAGTTCCCGGAGCCGTTGATCGGACGGGAGCTGACCTTCACGCTGGCTGAGCGGGTCTATGCCGACGGCGAGGTGGGGCTGGCGGTCGATCCGGGCGAGGTTCGGGCGATCGCGGACGAACTGAAGGCGAAGGGCGTCAAGTCCGTCGCCGTCTGCCTGCTCAACTCCTACAAGAACCCCGCTAACGAAAAAATGGCCGGAAAGTCCCTGGCCGAGGCGGCACCCGACCTGTTCGTATCGCTGTCAAGCGACATCGCTCCGCAGATGCGCGAGTACCTGCGCGCCTCCACCACGGCGATCAACGCCTTCACCGAGCCGATAACGCGGCCCTATCTCAACGCCCTGACCGAGGAACTGGCAACGCGCGGCTTCGCCCAGCAGCCGCTGATCATGCTGTCGAGCGGCGGCGTGGTTGGCGCGCCGACCGCCGGTCGCAACCCGGTCAGGATGATCGAATCCGGTCCGGCGGCGGGCGCGCTGGTGGCGAGCTTCTTTTCGCGGCGCTTCGGCATCCCGAACCTGATGTCCTTCGACATGGGCGGGACGACGGCGAAGGCCTGCGTGATCCTCGATCATGAGCCGCTGGTCACCGGCGAGTTCGAGGTCGACCGGCGCTACCGGTTCAAGCCGGGCAGCGGCATGCCGATCACGGTGCCCTCCATCGACATGATCGAGATCGGCGCCGGCGGCGGCTCGATCGCCCGGGTGGACTCGCTCGGTCTCCTGAAGACAGGCCCGGATTCGGCCGGCTCCAACCCCGGCCCGGTCTGCTACGGGCGGGGTGGGACCGAGCCCTGCGTCACCGATGCCGACGTGGTGCTCGGCATCCTCGATCCCGACAATTTCCTCGGCGGCGACATGAAGCTTGACGCCGGGGCCGCGCGGGCTGCCCTCGGGCGACTGGGCGAGAAGCTCAGCGTCAGCCCGGAAAAGGCGGCGCTCGGCGTCTTCGAGGTGGTCTGCGAGCAGATGGCCGCCGCCACCCGCGCTCACGCAACCGACCGCGGCGTCGACTATCGCGGCCTGCCGATGCTCGCCTTCGGCGGCGCCGGCCCCGTCCATGCCTGCAAGGTCGCCTCGCTGATCGACGCGAGCATGGTGATCTATCCGCCGCTGGCCAGCGTCCTGTCGGGGTTCGGCACGCTGGTGTCGCCCGCCAAGATCGACCTGGTGCGCAGCGAGCTTGTGCGGCTCGAGGCGATCGACTGGACGAAGCTCGGGACGACGCTCGACGCGATGATCGCGGAGGGCGAAGCGGCGCTGACGGAGGCGGGCCTCAGGATCGAGGAGGCGAGCTTCGGCTTCGCCGCCGACATGCGCTATGTCGGTCAGCAGTCCGAGGTCTCCGTCGTGTTCGACGCCGATCCACGCACGATCGGCGATCCGGCGCGGCTGCGCGAGGCCTTCGAGAGCGAGTACGAGAAGGTCTACGCGCTGAAGCTCGATGACATGCCCGTGGAGGTCGTCAGTTGGCGCGTCGTCGCTCAGGGCCGCCCGCCGGCGCGCGAGGCGAAGGTGCAGTTTCCCTCCGAGCCGGCGCAACCGAAGCGCACGCGCCCTGTGCATCTCGGCGACACGCCGAGCGACGTGCCGGTCTACGACCGGGCGGCGTTCGCGCTCGGCCAGACGGTGGAGGGGCCGGTCATCGTCGAAGAGCGCGAGACGACGATCTTCGTGCTGCCGGGATGGCAACTCGAACTTCACGACAGCGGCAGCCTGATCGCGCGCAAGGCGGAGGCCTGAGATGGACGGAATCGAACTCGAAATCCTCTGGTCGAACCTGATCTCGATCGTCAGCGAGCAGGCGCGCGCGCTGCAGCGGGTCGCGTTCTCGCCGGTGGTGCGCGAGGCGGGCGACCTCGCCAACGCGCTGTTCGACAAGCGCGCGCGGATGGTGGCGCAGGCGGTGACCGGCACGCCCGGCCACATCAACTCGCTGGGCGCGGCGGCACGGAACCTCCTGAAGGAGATCCCGCCGGAGACGCTGAAGCCCGGCGACGTGCTGATCACCAACGATCCGTGGATGTCGGCGGGACACTTCTTCGACATCACCGTATTGACGCCGATCTTCCGCAAGGGCGAGATCGTCGGCTATTGCGGCTCCACCATCCATCACACCGACATTGGCGGTTACGGCGTCGGCTCGGGAGCACGCGACATCCATGAGGAAGGCCTCTGGATCCCGGTGCTGAAGCTCTATGAGGGTGGGGTCGCCAATCCGACCCTCCACGCGATGCTGCGCCGGAACGTCCGCACGCCCGACGCCCTGTTCGGTGATCTCGGCGCGCAGGTCGCCAGCGGCCACATCGCAGCGGAACGGCTCAACATGATGTGCGACCGCTACGGGCTCGACGACATCGAGGAACTCGCCGACGAGATCATCGCGCGCTCCGAGACGGCGACCCGCGAGGCGATCTCGCAGTTGCCGGGCGGCACCTGGCACGGCGAGAGCCGGTTCGACGTCCCGAGCGGCGAGATCATCACGCTGCATACGGCGGTGACCATCGACAAGGAGGCGGGCGACATCACAGTCGACTTCGAAGGGTCGTCAGGTCCGAGCCCGATCGGCATCAACGTGGTGCCGGCCTACACGCACGCCTACGCCACCTTCGCGGTGCGCTCGACTCTCAATCCGGAACTGCCCAACAATTTCGGGTCGCTCTCCCCGATCAAGGTGGTGGCGCCGGACTCCTGCATCGTCAACGCGAAGTACCCGGCACCGGTCAACGCCCGACATGTGGTGGGAATGTACGTGCCCTTCCCGATCCTGAAGGCGCTGGCGCATGTGGCGCCCGAGCGGGTGGTGGCGGAAGGCTCCGGCGCGGTGTGGACGATCCAGATCCAGGGCCGCGACCGCTCCGGCACGCCGTTCACCAGCTCGATGTTCAACTATTCGGGCGGCATGGGCGCGCGGGCGACCAAGGACGGTCTCTCGGCGATCTGCTATCCGACCGGCGTCGCCGCCGTCCCCACCGAGGTCCTGGAGGCGGCATTCCCGATCGAGTTCACCTGCAAGGAGCTGGCGCGCGGCACCGGCGGCGCGGGGCGCCAGCGCGGCGGCGACGGCCAGACCATCGGTTTCCGCATGAGGTCCGGATCGACCTGGCTGCTCAATGCCATCCCGAGCCGACTGACGCAGGGACCGCAGGGCCTCGACGGCGGAGGGAGCGGAACTCCCGGCCGCTACGAGATCAACGGCGAGCCGATCAACGTCGCCCGCAAGATCGAGATGCAGCCAGACGACGAGGTGCTGATGGTGACGCCCGGCGGCGGCGGCTACGGGCGGGCGATGTAGACCATCGTGGCCGCTCCTCAGGCGGTGTGGACCCGGATCTCCTCGACGATCCTTGCCCAGTCCTTCGGGTTCAACTCGTGGCCGGCATCGAGCGGGACGAGGCGAGCGGAGGGGAGGCCGGACGCGAGCCTGCTGCCATGCTCGAACGACAGAACGGGGTCGCCCCGCCCGTGAACGACAAGCGCGGGCGCGGCGATCTCCGAAAGCCGCCCCCGCCATGCCTCGCCGCCGCCCAGCATCGCGTGGTTCATCGCGCTGCGGGGGTTCGAAGCCCGGTCGTACTCGCGCCCGGCAAGGTCACGGGCCCGCGCCTCGTCGAAATCAGCGGTCGCCCCGGCAGAGATACGCCAGGTCTCGACGTGAAAGCCGATGACGGCCTCGCGGTCGCTCCAATCAAGCTCGCCGAGCGTGCCGAAATGGTCGAGCAGCGCAGGATATATCGGCGGGAGGTCCGGGTCGTCCTCGTCGAAGGCGGAGGAACTCACCAGCGTCAGCGACAGCACCCGCTGGGGCTGCTTCAGCGCGACGAGCTGGGCGATCATTCCGCCGAGCGACATGCCGACCAGATGTGCGCTTTCGATGGCGTAGCCGTCGAGGATTGCAAGTGCGTCGTCGGCCATGTCGTCGATTGTGTAGAGCGGCAGACCCGGCGGCTGCGTCGTCGTGCGCCCGGTGTCGCGATTGTCGTAACGGATGACATACCGCCCCGCTGCCGCCAGCGCCTCGCAGAGCTCGTCCGGCCACCACAGCATCGACGCGGTGGCGCCCATGATCATCAGGATGGCGGGATCACACTCCTCGCCGAAGGCTTCGGTCGCGAAGCTCAAATCTCCGCGCCCCACGGTTCTCGTCGACCGTCGCATTCATCGTCTCCGTTTCGCCGCTGCAATAACGGAGACGGTGCCGTCAGCCAACCCGAGCAGAAGCCTTCCTGTGCCGGGAGCCCACCTCCGGCTCACTCCTTCAGGCTGACCCCATCGAAGGGCTGGCGGCCGAGCGGGTCCATCTTGAAGCCATCGACCGACTTGCGCTCCGCCATGAACACCACCGAATGGGCGAGCGGCACCCATGGCGATTCGCGCTTGAAGATCTCCTGGGCCTTCCGGTAGAGCGCGGTGCGCTTCGCCTGGTCGGGCGTCAGCTTGGCTTCGTTGACAAGAGCGTCGAATTCCTCGTCACACCAGCGCGAGACGTTGTTGCCGCCGATCCGCGCCGCGGTGCAGCCGAGCAGCACGTGCAGGAAGTTGTCCGGATCGCCGTTGTCGCCGGTCCAACCGTAGAGCGCCATGGAATGCTCGCCGTTCTGCAGCGAGATCCGGTAGTCGCTCCAATCCTCGGTGATCAGCTCCAGCCGGATGCCGATCTTCGCCAGGTCGCTGGCGATCATCTCGGCGATGCGCCTGGCGTCCGGGTTGTAGGGGCGGCTGACCGGCATGTACCAGAGATCGGACTCGAAACCTTGCGGATACCCCGCCTCGGCGAGCAGGGCCTGGGCGGCGGCGACGTCGTAGGGGAAATCCTCGATGTCGTCGTTGTAGGACCACAGCGTCGGCGGGATGGGGTTCTTGGCGACGACGCCGGCGCCTTCATAGACCGCGTCGATGATGGCCTGCTTGTCGATCGCCATGTTGATGGCGCGGCGGACGCGCACATCGTCGAAGGGCGGCTTCTGTGTGTTCAGCGCCAGATAGCCGATGTTCAGCCCTTCCTGTTGCAGCAAGCGCAGCGCGGAATCCTCGGTGATCCGGCCGATGTCGGCAGGGTTGGGAAAGGCCATCACGTGGCACTCGCCGGCCTTCAGCTTGGTCAGCCGCACGGCCGCGTTCGGCGTGATCGAGAACACCAGCGTATCGAGCGGCT
>JAEYRQ010000008.1 GCA_023435545.1 Pseudomonadota bacterium
CGCCTGCGCCGAGGATGACGATGCGTGCGCTGGTCCGCGTCCGCGCCGCTGCCGGTCGGCCGGCAACCGCCAATGCTGCGCCGCCGCCCAGCAGTGCGAGGACGGCGCGCCGGTCCAGCCCGAACGATTGGTGCTTTTTCACCGTTTCTGTCTCCTGCCCTGACCTGGGCCGCGCAACACGCGCCCCGAGTTGCACAACTAGCATCATGTAGACATTCAAGCATTGCTATATATCAATTCGGAATCCGTGGACGCGTGGCGCGCGTAGACCTATCACCAGCGGGTCGAAGCTCGATGTGGAGTTCGACTGTCCGTGCGCGCGTTGACAATCGGACTGGATCACGCCGTTGCGGTGCAGCTGGTGAAGTTGCAGAGAGGATCAGATGAAGAGCGGCCCGATACTCGCCCTGTTCGTTGTCCTGGTGGTGGGAGGTGGTCTTGCTATCGGCTATCTGACTGCGCCGGGCGCCTGGTACGCCGGCCTCGCCAAGCCGTGGTTCAATCCGCCGAACTGGCTGTTCGGGCCGGTATGGAGCCTGCTTTACGTGCTGATTGCCGTCGCCGGCTGGCGCACCTTCGAGCGCGACCCGGGTGGATCCGCCATGAAGCTCTGGTGGGCGCAGCTTCTGCTTAACTTCCTGTGGTCGCCGGTGTTCTTCACCGCGCAGCGGATCGGCCTGGCGCTCATCGTCGTGCTGCTGCTGCTGGCGACGATCCTGGCTTTCCTCGCAGTGTCGTGGCGCAAGGATCGCGTCGCGGCCTGGCTGTTCGTGCCCTACGCCGCCTGGGTCGCGTTCGCGTGATTGCTCAATGCGGCGATATTAGTGCTGAACTGACCCGGAAAGGCCCTGCGGCACCGCCCGAAGCGACCGGAATCCCGACGATCACGCGGCAGAGAGCGATGCCTTTCCGTAGGCCGCCTCTATCATCGCGCTGGAAATCGCTTCGTAGCCCGCACGCCAGGCGGCCTCCATGTCGGGCGTGAAATTGTCCTCCAGCACCTCGGACAGCGTGACCATCACCGCTTCGCCGACGGTCCGGTAGTCCTCGGCTGCGACACCGTAGGAGACATGTCTTACGGCGAGTTCCTCGGTCATGCTCCGGCAGGCGTCGAGGTCGTGGATCTGCCCGACCACGGCCCCGAGCGCGATCATCACCTTCTCGGTCTGCGCCACAATGTCGTCGCTGAACAGCGATCGCAGCTTCGGATCGATCGCAAAAAGGCGTTCATAGAATATTTCGGCGGCGAACTGCTTGCGGGCCGTCATAAGGCGGAGCCCGTGCCGCATGAGGTCGACCTCGTCGTCGGTGAGAGACATCAATGGCTCCCTGGCACTGGTTGCGGCGTTGATAGGCGAACGAGCATCATTCCGCAAGGGAAGGATGTCCAGATCCGACTGTCGACAGTCCGCTCCCGACAAACCGTCAGTGTGACGAAACGCTGCCGAAGACCTGTTCGGTCCGCTCGCGCAGCCAGCGGATGACGGCCTGGACCCTTTGGGCCTGGACGCTGTCGGGATGAAGATGAAGATGAAGCGCCCGAACAAGCGGGGGCTCTCCATCGTCGAGGCAAGTCAGGTTCGGCTGGCGGCCGGCGAGGCACATCGGCAGCAGGGCCTTGCCGTGGCCGGCCGCCACCGCGCCCATCAGCGCGCCGGTGTCGCTGGTGGTGAGCCGTATCCGCTCTCCCCGCTTGCGCAGCCGTTCCAGCGCCCGCGTGGGTGCGAGGCGGGGCGTATCCTCGTCGTGGAACGAGAGCCAGGGAAGCGCGGATGCGTCCGCATCCGAGGCGGCATAGATCCCGTAGGGCACGTCCCCGAGCTTCACGGCGAACTCGGATTCCCGCGGCGGTGCCTCGAACCACAGCGACACCGTCGGTTCCGGTCGGGGCAGGGCGCGCGGGCTGCCGGCGACGAGGCGCAGGTCGAGCCGCGGGTGCGCGGCGAGAAGGTCTCCGACCGCCTCGGCCGCCAGCAGGCCGAGGGTCCAGGGGCTGCCGACAAGGCGGACGAGTCCCGCAGGTCCCTCTGCGCCGGCCGACAGCTCGTCGGCGAGCTTCGTCATTCGCGCCTCGATCTCGATCGCACGGGCGATTGCCGCCTCGCCCTGCTCGGTCGCAAGCAGTCCGGTCTTGGACCTGAGGAACAGCAGAGCACCGAGCGCCGCCTCGAGCGCGGCAAGCCGGCGGCCGCAGGTGGACTGGTCGATGCCTAGGATATCGGCCGCGCGCGTCAGCGAGCCGGCACGGTGGATCGCCAGCGCGACCTTCAGATCGTCCCAATTCGCCGACACGTGAGGGCTCCGGAAAAATTACATGATGATCATGCAGGGGTGCGGGTTCCGCGCCAAGAGTTTCCACCATACCGTCCGTCGCGTCATCGGAGCCGCTCGTTGCGATCGGCGACACACCGATGACAGCAACGGCCTGGGTCGGCTCGAGATTTTCCGGCAGGCCAACGTTCACAAGGAAGGAATTTGGCAAGATGACGCATTTCAAGAGTCTGATGATTGCAGCCGGCCTGGCAGTTGGTGCCCTCGCCATGTCTGCGCCGGCCCCGGCCATTGCAGAGACCGACGCCTGCGCCGGTCAGACCTGGCCGAACCTCTCGGACGACTGCATCAAGCAGATCGTCAAGAAGGTCTGCGAAGCCGGTGGAGGCACAACCTGCACCGGCGGCGACGCCCAGACCGTCGATCGGCGGACCTTCGAGAAGTTCGTCGCGGCGCCGATGCAGCGGCCGACGGCTGGACAAAAGAACTAGCCGCGGCCCTTCGCGGCCCAGCAGGTCCGACA
>JAEYRQ010000023.1 GCA_023435545.1 Pseudomonadota bacterium
CGGCTGCGCCGTCCCTCCTTGCATCCGACTCGCTACAACCGCATCGCGGCCGTGACCAATTCCCAGGCGGGCTCTAAGCCTCACCCGCAATGCCGGGCAACGTTGTCGATCGCCCGCGCCGATCCCATGAGCCGGAAGCTGACGGCATCCGCTTCGAGCCCTTGCACCGACGGCCCATCGAGCCGTGCCTGCGAGCCCGACTTGAGGGCGCCCAGAACCGCCTGCGAGACGTCGAGCCCGCCATCGGCGGCATCCGCGTCCGACAGCACGATCCGGTCCCCCGAGCCGTACATACGCATCTGGAATGCGCTGCCGTCGATAACTAGGTCGATCCGCTCCTCGTGATCGAAGGGCAGGGTGAGGTCATAGAGGCCGAGCACGATCCCCTGGCCGAGGCATTCGACCGACAGCGCAGCCTTGCCGGACCGGGCCTCGTGGACTGCGATGCCGGGGCCAACCACGCGCCAGGCGGCTGTGGACAGCGCCGGTGCGGCGAACAGTCCCGCCAGAGCCGCAAGCAGGGCCCAGATCCGGATCATCGCGTCACCCCCTTCAGGCCGGGCGCCGCGCACGCCCGAGCACGAACAGATTGCCGGCTATCGCCAGCGCCAGCCCCGCGATCGCCATCCAATGCCATTCGTATCCCTCGAAAAGCCATGAGATGACAAGCGCCCCGATCGGGAACATGACGGTCGCGTAGCCCGCCCGGCCCGGGCCGATCCGCCGCATCAGCGTCAGGTAGCTCCACATGGGGATGACGGTCGCCACCGTCGCCAGCCACATCAGCGATACCAGATACGTCGTGCGGGTGTCGAACACCGGCGGGTCGCCGGCCACGACGACGACCGCCGCGAGTACCGCGACCCCGTAGATCATCCCCCAGGCATTCGACGAGACGACTGGGTGGCCTTCCCGGTGGACGGTCGTCGCCACGATGTTGCCGAGCGAGAAGCACAGCGTTCCCGCCGCCGCGCAGGCGAGGCCAGCGAGCGCGGCCATCCCGGTCTGCGGCCGGATCACCTCCGGCCCGAAGATCAGCGCGATGCCGCAGATGCCGATCACCGCCCCGAGCAGCACCCGCGGCTCGATCCGCTCCTTGAGAAACACCGCCGCGCTGATCGGGTTGAGCACCGTCACCAGCGAGAACACCACCGCCAGCAGGCCCGAGGTCAGCCACTGCGCGGCGACGTAGAACAGCGCGAAGTTGGTGGAGAACATCAGCGCGCCCATCAGCGCGAAGCGGATGTGCAGGCGGGCCGGAAATCGCACCTGGCGTCCGGAGACCAACACCCAGGCCACCATCACCACCGCGGCGATCATGAATCGGTACAGCACCGATTCCAGCACCGGCACCGGGCCGATCTGCATCTTGATGGCGAACCAGCTCGTCGACCACGAGAAGACGGTCAGCACGTAGAGCGAGAATTCCGCCCAGCCGAAGGCGCCGTGCGCCGCCGTCTGCCGGGCCGGGGCCGTGCTCAATAGGCGTGCTCGCGAAACACCCGGTCGATGTCACCGCCCCAGGCGCCGTGATACTCGCCCAGGAGCCTCTCGGCCGGAGTGACGCCCGTCTCGGCGATCTCGCGCAGATCCTCGATGAAGCGGGTCTCGTTGGCCTCGCCGCCGTGGCCGCGGCCGCGCCGGACCAGGCCCTGATGCGCAATCTCGACCACCTCGCGGGCGATGTCGTGGACGGTGCGGTTGCGGAACCGCGTCTTCAGCGCGGTGCGCGGCACCTGGTCGCGCAGCGCCTGGCGCTCCTCGGCGGTCCAGTCCTTGACCACCTGCCAGGCCGCGTCCTGCGCGGTCTTGTCGTAGAGGAGGCCCACCCAGAGCGCCGGCAGCGCGCAGAGGCTCCGCCACGGTCCGGCGTCGGCGCCGCGCATCTCGATGTAGCGCTTCAGCCTCACCTCCGGGAAGATCGTGGTGAGGTGGTTCACCCAGTCCGACCGGGTCGCGCGAACTGCAGGAAGCTGCTGCAGGTTTCCGGTCATCAGGTCGCGGAACGAGGCGCCGGCGACGTCATGGTAGGTGTCGCCGCGCTTGACGAAATACATCGGCACGTCGAGCGCGTAGTCGACATAGGCCTCGTAGCCGAATCCGTCCTCGAAAACGAAAGGCAGCATGCCGGCGCGGTCGTTGTCGGTGTCGCGCCAGATCTCGCTGCGATAGGACTGGAAGCCGTTCGCCCTGCCCTCGGTGAAGGGGGAATTGGCGAAGAGCGCGGTGGCGATCGGCTGCAGCGCCAGGCCGACGCGCATCTTCTCGACCATGTCGGCTTCGGACTCGAAGTCGAGATTCACCTGCACCGTGCAGGTCCGGTACATCATGTCGAGGCCGAGGCTGCCGACCTTCGGCATGTAGGCGGTCATGATGTCGTAGCGCTGCTTGGGCATGCGCGGCGTCTGGGCGAGCGTCCATTTCGGCGAGAAGCCCAAGCCCAGGAAGCCGATGCCCAGCGGCTCCGCCACCTCGCGCAGCTGGGCGAGGTGCGAGTTCACCTCACGGCAGGTCTGGTGGATCGTCTCGAGTGGCGCCCCCGATAGCTCGAACTGCCCGCCCGGCTCCAGCGAGATCGCGCCGCCCTTGGTCGGATCGAGCAGCCCGATGATTCGCCCGCCGTCAGTCACCGGCTCCCAGCCGAGCAGAAGCTGCATGTTTTCCAGCAGCTTCTCGATCCCCCTCTCCCCTCCGTAGGGAACCGGGGAGCAGTCGGCGGTGTAGAAGCCGAACTTCTCGTGCTCCGTTCCGATCCGGAACTGCGAGCGCGGCTTGGCGCCGTCGGCGATGTATTCGATCAGCTCGTCGCGGGTCTCGAGCGGCGTCGTGTCGGTCAGGTCTCGGGCCATTGGGAACTCGGAGGAGCCGTGGCAGGTCGCGCACCATACATAGAGCAGCGCTTCAAGCAATCATCGGATGCTGATGCGAGCCATCAGCACTGCTGATACCGACTGCCGCTATTCTCCCTTCCAATCCCCCAGCACCGCCTGCACCAGTGCCATCGCGGCGATCCCGGCCGTATCCGCCCGCATGATTCGCGGCCCCAGCGAAATCGGCGCGACATTCGGCGCGGCGAGGAGGCTCGCCCGTTCCTCCTCCGCGAATCCGCCCTCCGGTCCGATCAGCACGGCGAGGGGACCGCGCGGCACCTGCGCCAGGGCGGCGAGCGGGTCGGCGACCGGAGCCGCCTCGTCGCAAAAAATCAGCGTGCGCGCCGGGTCGCGGGAGGCGAGGAAGCGCTCGAACGTGACCGGTTCGGCCACCTCCGGCACCCACAGCACCCCGCACTGCTCGGCCGCCTCGACCGCGTTGGCGCGCAGACGCTCGACCTTCACGCGCTCGGCGACCGTGTGGCGGGTCAGGACCGGCTGCAGCAATGCCGCGCCCATCTCGGTGGCCTTCTGGGCGATGAAGTCGAGCCGCGCCCGCTTGATCGGCGCGAAGCAGTAGTGGATGTCCGGCGGGGCGGACTGGTCGCGCGCCTGCTGTTCCAGCACGACCTCAACGGTGCGCTTGCCCGTTCTGCGGACAGTGCAGAGCCACTCCCCGTCGCGTCCGTTGAACAGGAGCACCGGGTCGCCGTCCTGTCGGCGCAGGACATTGGCGAGGTAGTGCGCCTGCTCGGCGGCGAGCGGCACCGTCCCGCCCGCGGCGAGCGGCTGGTCGACATGGAGACGCGGCGGCTTGCTC
>JAEYRQ010000053.1 GCA_023435545.1 Pseudomonadota bacterium
GTTCCTGTCCGTGGAGGAGGCGCAGATCTTTCGGGTCACCGTCGAGGCACGGCTGGTGGACGGCTTCGCCAAGACGGTCGAGGCGGTGATCATGCAGACGGGAGATCCGGGCCTGTTCGACGTGCTCGACTGGCTGGATGTCAGTGCAGGAGACGCGCGTTGAGGGGGGCGGCGATTCCAGCACGTGTTCCGGCCGTGGCGTTCCCGGCCGCGGGAGCCTATATGCTGCGGGTCGCGACGGCCGCCCGGAGTCCGCAATGAACCCAGTCAGCCGATTCCTTGGATGGTGGATCGACGAGCTCGCAAGGGTCGTCGAGCCGCTGTTCATCCGCCATGGGCGCCCGGCGGGCTTCGTCGTCGTGGAGTCCGGCGGACAGTACCAGGCCTGGCGCGTGGCGGGACGCGAACCGGTCCTGCTCGGCTCGGTCGCCGCAGGGGAACTGGGTTCTGCCGACTGGGCCAGGAAACTGAAGTCGCGGCCGTTCGAGCTGCGTCTGGAGGCCGGGCAGCTCCTCGATCGCACGCTCAGCCTTCCGGCGGCAGGCCGTCAGTATCTCGAGGCCATCCTGCGCCACCAGATCGAGCGCCTGACCCCCTGGGCAGGCGACCGCGTCGTATTCGACTACGAGGTCGTCGACGGCGGCGAGACGGGTGGCGACGACCAGATGCGGATCCGACTGGTCGCCACCGCCAAGGAACGTGTCTCCGCGGCGCTGGCGCCGCTGGAGGCAGCCGGCCTCAACGCACGGGCGGTCGGCACGGCCGCCGATCCGCTCGACCAGGCTTCCACGATCGACCTTCAGGACTCCAGCAAGACGCAGCGGCGCGACGCGCTGCGCCGGACGGTCGCGATCACGCTCGCGGCATTCGCCGCGCTGGCCGTGCTGGCGGGCGGAGTGCAGAGCTGGTTCGTCTACGATCTCACCGTGCGCAGCGAGACTCTCGATGCCGCGATCGAGACGCGCCGCTCGGTGATCACCGAAGCGGTCGCGCGGACCGCCGACTCCGCCGGACATCAGCAGCTCGCCGCGCGCAAGGCCTCGGCGCTGGCGATGGTGCTCCTGGTGGAGGAACTGTCGAAGCGCATCCCGCAGGACACCTATCTGACCGAATTGTCGGTGGACGGGCAGACGCTGCGGATCAACGGCCTGTCCACCCGCGCGCCGGAGCTGATTTCGCTGATCGAGCAGTCGCCGATGCTGTCGGCTGCCCAGTTCGCCGCGCCGACGACGCGGACCGAGGACGGGACCTCCGACAGCTTCCAGATCGTCGCCAGACTGCCCGTACCGACCCAGCCGGAGGCACAGGAATGAAGGCACCGGCGATGCGAATCGATTCCCGGCAGGTCGGCGCGGTCGCGCTGGCCGGGGCGCTGGTGGTGGCGGCGGTGGCCTGGCTGGCATGGGGCTGGCTGGCGCGGGAGGCGCTGGAGGAGCGGATAGCGGTCCAGACCAGCCAGCTCGACCATCTCGACCGGCGTCTGGCGGCACTGAACGCCGAGGGGCAGGCGCAAGTGGACGGGGCGGCTCCGCCGGCCGTCTACTATCCCGGCGAGACGGCCCCGATCGCCGCGGCACTTGTGCAGAGGACGGTGGACAGCATCATTGACGATGCCGGCGGCCGGCTGATCGAAAGCCAGCTGCTGCCGATCACCGAGGCCGATCCGGACGGGCATCGGATCGACCTGCGGACGTCGTTCGACGCGACGATCGACAGTCTGCAGTCCATCCTGTTCGAGATCGAGACGAGGCGCCCGATCATGCTGATCCGGTCGTTGTCGGTGCGCTCCTTCGTCACAGTCGGGCGCAACGATGCCGACGAGGACGACCCGATGTTGCAGGTATCGCTGGTTGTTGCGGGATTCTGGGAGTCGACCGAGGAATGAGGAGGTTCCGCACCATTGCCGTTTGCCTGATGGCCGCGGCTTCCCCGCCAGCAGGTTCCTTCGCCGCCGTTGCCCAGCCGGTGGCCATCGGCCTCGAGAGCATGACGCTCGAGGACCTGCCCGCGACCCGGGAGCTGCCGCTGTTCACGCCGGCGAGGCATCCTCCGCCGCCGCCGCCGCCACCGCCTCCGCCTCCGCCGCCGAAGGTGGTCGAGAAGCCGGAGAAAAAGCCGCCGAAGCCGAAGAAGCCCCCCCAGCTCCGGAGGATGGGGGTGGTGATGACGGATGACAAGATCGTCGCGATCATGCTGGGGAAAAGGCGGGACACGCACCGCCTCGCCGTTGGCGACGAGGTTGAGGGCTGGCAGGTGGTCGCGGTCGAGCCGAACTCGGTGGAACTGCAGTTGCGCAAGGAGACGCGGGTCTACCGCATGTTCCGCTCGCGGGTAACGGTGCCGGAGGTGCGGCAGGGCGCGCGGGCGCAGGTAGACTAGGCCGGGCCGCCGCTCAGGTGGCGACCCGTACCACCTCGGACACAGAGGTCTGTCCGGCCCGACACTTGGCCAGCCCGTCCTCAAGCATCGTGGTCATCCCCGCCTCCCGGGCGACTTCCTGGATCCGGCCCGTATCGACCTCGTCGTGAATCTGCTGGCGCAGGTCCGCATCGAACCGCATCACTTCGAATATGCCGATGCGGCCGCGGTATCCGGTTCCCCCGCACCAGTCGCAGCCCGCACCGTGGTAGAGCGTCTCGCCCGGCGCCAGCCGGAGAATGCCGCGCTCGATCAGGGACTGGGTAGACTGGTCATAGTCCGTGGTCGGCGCGCGGCAGCGCTCGCACAGCTTGCGGACCAGCCGCTGGCCAATAACGCCGCGCAGCGCCGAGGCGAGCAGGAAGCTCTCGACCTTGAGGTCGAGGAGCCGCGCCACAGCGTCGGCGGCGTTATTGGTGTGGAGCGTGGTGAGGACCATATGGCCGGTCAGTGCAGCCTGTATGCCGATCGCCGCGGTCTCGGCATCGCGCATCTCGCCGACCATGATGATATCCGGGTCGTGCCGCAGGAAGGCACGCAGCGCCGTGGCAAAGCTGAGGTCGATGGCTGGCTTGACCTGGGTCTGGTGAATACCCGGGATCTGGTACTCGATCGGATCCTCGACCGTCATGATCTTACGGGCGGGATCGTTGAGTTCGGTTAGCGCGGCGGCCAGCGTGGTCGTCTTGCCGCTGCCGGTCGGCCCGGACACCACGACGAGGCCGTACGGTTCGGCCAGGATGGCGCGGATGGCCACGAGGTCGCGAGGCGACATGCCGAGACGGGCAAGGTCGAGCGCGCGCGATTCCTTGACCAGGATGCGGATGACGGCCGCCTCGCCGTGGATCGTCGGCAGTGTGGCGATGCGCAGGTCTGCTTCCGTGTTGACGATCCGGACCCTGGCGCGGCCGTCCTGGGGCAGACGGCGCTCGGCGATGTTGAGGCCGGCCAGGATCTTGATACGCGAGACGACCGCACGTGCCATCCGTCCCGGCAGCGTCTGATACGGACGCAGGAAGCCGTCGACCCGCAGGCGCACGCGAACCGCATCGCGGGTCGGCTCGACATGGATGTCGGTGGCGCCGAGATCGAGGGCGGCTTCGAGCATCGCATCGACGGCCTGAACCACCGGGGCGCCGCGCGCGAGGTCGCGGAGGCGCTCCAGGTTCTCGTCGTTGCCGACGTCCATTTCGAGGTCGGTCGCGCCGGCGCCGGCCTGTTCGGCGCGTTCGGGCTCCGCCTGCTCGGCATCGCGCTCGAACAGCATGGCGATGTCCTCGAAGGCGACCACGCTCAGCGCGAACGGCCGGCCGATGGCCAGCTTCACCGCGTCGATCGCCTCGGAATTCGCCGGATCGGCGATGGCCAGCATCAGGCGGCCTTCAGCCTCGTAGGGGTAGAGCCAGGCGTCGCGCATGAAGCGGCGCGAGAGGCCGCGGGTGGCGCCGCTCTGGCTTCCGATCGCGTCGATGCGGATCCGCGGAAGGCCGTGAAACCGCGCGATCGCGTCGGCCAGATCGGTGCCAGTCATCACACCCGCTTCCCACAGCGCGGCATACGAGCCGCGGTCGGTCGGGGGTACCTCGTCGAGTGCGTCATAATCGACACGGTTGGCGAACTCTTCGCTTTTCCTCACGAAGGAGAGAAAGGCGTCGTCGACATCCAGAGATGGCTTGGCTATCATTTTCCGCGAGTTCGGACCGGCGCACGCGACGCGGTGCGATTGTCAACAGATAGAATGTAAGCGCAGGGGTGACAACCGACCGTTCCCGGTAAACTATAATCCCTCGGATCGGATCTGATCGGGGGAAAAGAACAGGCGTCCTGGCGATAGATCGCCCTGTCAATTCCAAGAACACGGTCCTGTTCGTGGCTTGTCTGCACGGAACGAACCCTCCTCCGGGAGGGGCGGGTCGGGCTGGGCGCAGGAGTCGCGAGCGGGCGAGTTGCCGAACCCGTGGCGCAAGGTGCGCGGGACGGAGTGTGTAATCCTCGTCGGCTCTGCCGGCGAACTGCGTCCTCAGGTGAGGAGGGTACAGAGGAGTTGATGCACCTGGGGAGGACATTGCGTGCGGCGTTCCTGATCGTCATGGCGGCGGCCACTGTGTCGTGCCAGACGACCGAGGATTTATTGTCCGTGCGTGGCTCCGGGTCGCGGTTCTTCGGCTCTGTCCTCAATGCCGACCTTGCGGCGCGTCAGCCCGCACCCGAACAGAGCCAGGGCCTGCAGCGCATCGGCCCGGCGGACCCGCCGCCCGGGGAGGTCTATACCGGCAGCGGCTATGTCGAAGGGCAGGGCGGTCCGTTCGTGCCGGCTGGAACCTCGGAAACGGCAGGGCGAGGTACCTACAGGCTCAACTTCGAGAACGCCGATCTCGGCGAAGTCGTGCGGGCCATCCTCGGCGATGCCTTGGGCCGAAACTTCGTGATCGACACCGAGGTCGGCGGTCGGGTGACCCTGGCTTCGGCGCGGCCGGTGGCGCAGGAAGACCTGCTCCCGATCCTTGAGACGATCCTGCGGATGAACCAGGCTGTCCTCGTCGATACGGGCACGATCTACAGGATCGTCTTCGATACCGAGGCTGGCAACCTGCCGCTGATCGACCGGAACGATACACGCGCCGGCTACGGCTTGACCGTCGTGCCGCTCAGATATGTCTCGGCCCGAACGATGGTCGGACTGATCGAGGGATTCGCGACACGCTCGGAATCCATGCGGGTGGACACCTCGCGCAATCTGTTGCTGATTGCTGGCACGGCAGCCGAGCGGCAGACCGCGGTCGAGACCATAAACAATTTCGACACCAACTGGATGGCCGACCAGTCTGTGGCGATCTATCCCGTGGGCCGGGTCCGCCCCGAGACACTGGTTCCCGAACTCGAGCGCATCTTCGAGACACGCGAGGGCCAGCCGGGCGCCGATCTCATCCAGTTCGTGCCCATGAGCCGGATGAAGGCGATTCTGGTCGTCTCCAAGCGGCCGGATCTGATCCGGCAGGCGGGCACCTGGGTCAGCCGCCTCGACCGCCAGAGCCCCGAAACCGACGTGCAGGTGCATGTCTATCGTGTCAAGTACCGCGACGCGAAGATGCTGGTGCAGATCCTGAGCGGGATATTCACCGGCGCGGCAGCCACCGGGATCGACCAGCCCGGTGACCGGCCCGGCGACCAGATCGACCCGCGCGCGAGCCTGTTCCAGACGGGTGTCGAGGGCGAGGTCGAGGGCGCGATCGACCAGCAAGTCCCACGCCTTGGCACCAGCGGCGACGATCCGGGTCTGTCATCCGGGACCACGTTCGATCTCGCCGACACGGGCCAGCAGCCGGGAACCGGGAACCTGTTCGACGGACCGGCGACTGCGGGCAACGAGCGCATCCGGTTCAGCGCCGATACGGCGAACAACTCGGTGGTCGTCTATGCCGACGGCGAGACCTACCGGAAGATCCTCACGGCGCTGCGCCAGATCGACGTGCCCCCGCTGCAGGTGGCGATCAACGTCGTCATTGCCGAGATCCGGCTCAATGATCAGCTGCGGTACGGCGTTCAGTATTTCCTGAAGAGCGGCGACGACGGCTCGATCGGCCTGTTCAATACGATTGCCAACAACATCAGCCGCGAGCTGCCCGGCTTCAACTTTCTGATCGGCAGCGAAAGAAGCCCGGACATCATCATCTCGGCCTTCGACCAGATCACCGACGTGCAAGTGCTTTCCTCGCCGTCGCTGGTCGTGCTGGAGAACCAGACGGCAACGCTTCAGGTCGGTGAGGACGTACCGATCACCACGCGCCAGTCGCAGTCGAACATCGATCCCGACGCACCGACGGTGAACGAGGTGGAGTACCGCGACACCGGCATCATTCTCAACGTCACGCCCCGAGTCGCCGACAACGGCGTCATCTCGATGACCATCCAGCAGGAGATCTCCAACATTGCCTCGGGCGCCCAGACGCTGACGCCGACATTTGCCAAGCGCCGGATCTCAAGCGCGGTTTCAGTCGTCAGCAACCAGACGGTCCTACTTGGCGGCCTGATCAGCGAGCGGCGCGAGAAGGACGACACGGGCATCCCCGGACTGCATCGCCTGGACAAAATCGGCGGACTGTTCGGCACCAAGAGGAACCAATCGGACCGCACCGAGCTGATCGTCCTGATCCGGCCCGTCGTCATTCGTCAGGGGCAGGACGCGCAGCATGTGGCCGAGGAACTGAGGGCAAGGATGTGGGAACTGAACTCTCGCGCCCGGGAATGATCCTGCAGCGGCGGATCGCGCCGTCCACCCGTCGCCACTTCGCCGCAGCGGCGATCGGTGCGCTGGCCGGTGCCGCTGCCGGGATGGGACTTGGCCTTCAGCCGGCCGGTACGATCGCCGGAGCCGTACTCGGTGGTGCGATGGCCGCGATCGCGCTCGAGGACGCACTGCGCTTCCGCGTGCCGGACCGCTGGGTCATGCTGGCGATCTTCGCCGGCCTCGCCTGGGCCGCCGCATCAGGTAGCGCGGGCGGGGCTGCGGCGCTGGCGGCGCTGGCACGGGCCCTCCTGGGAGCCGTCCTCTGTGGAGGGGCGTTCCTGCTGCTTCGGGAAGGGTTCTACAGGCTGCGCGGGGTGGACGGGCTGGGCCTGGGAGACGTCAAGCTGGCCGCCGCCGGCGGCATCTGGCTGGGGTGGGAGTTTTTCGCCGTTGCCGTCCTGGCCGCGGCTGCCGCGGCGCTGGCGGTGGTCGTCGTGCGGGTCCTGAGCGCCGGGAACTGGAGGCGCGAGCAGCGTCTGGCGTTCGGAGCGTTCCTGGCGCCGGCGATCTGGTGTGCGTGGCTCGTGCAGCAGGGAGGGGTCTCAGGTGCCTAGCTGGAGGTTCCCCAGCGGACGAACACCGCGCGGGCTCGGCAGGATTGCCGGCGGGCTCGCCGCGGGAGTGGTGTATCTGGCGGCCGCCACCGCATTCGCAGGCGGAACCGTCGAGCGCGGCATCGCGGCATACGACCGCGGTGAACTTCACGGTGCCGCCGCGACGTGGCTGCCACTGGCCGAGCGCGGCGATCCGAAGGCGCAGACTGCGCTGGGGCTTGCCTACTACCATGGTCAGGGCGTGCCGCAGGACTACGGCGCCGCGGCGGCGTGGTATCGCCGGGCCGCGGATCAGGGATACCCGTACGCGCAGGGGTTGCTGGGATACCTGTATTTCATCGGCCAGGGCGTCTATCAGGACAATATCGAGGCGCATTTCTGGCTGAATCTCGCTGCCGCCGGCCTGCCGCCGGGCGCCGAGCGCAACCTGGTGATCGACCGACGCGGCGTCGTCCAGACCATGCTCAGCCCGCGCGAACTGCATGATGTGCAGGCGCGCGCAGCCGTATGGCAGCCGGTCCCCGTTGTTCCGGAAATCGTGCAGTAGCCAGCACCCGGATCGCGGAGGCGCCGGCCTGGCTTCGCCTCCGGTCTGCTTCGAATCACGGAGCGAAGGACGGGTCGCGGAACGAGCGCGGGCTCGGTGCTGCACGGCAATCGCATTGATCCCGATCAAGAAATCTACAGTCGCCGCAATGTAATCATTCAATGTACTATGCAGTCCGGCGCCGCGCGTGCGGGCGAAGTCGGCGTTCGAGGCATTTGCATAGCAACCCAAGGGGCTGACAATGTCGAAACAACGACAAGAAGGCATTCAATCACACCCGAATTCCTCATCGTTCTGGAGCTGGCTTCTGGCAGGCGCGGCGATGGCGACCATTGCCGGAGGTTCCCTGGTCGCCGCGGTCGGGTCGGCATCGGCGGGTCTCGATGCTCCCAGAGTTTACGTGGAGGGTCAGGCCGGCGGTACGGTAGAGGCCGCCGCAGAGGTTCTTCTGCGGAAGGCTGCGGACCGCGGCCGGATTTCAGTGATCGTCCGGCTGAGCACGGACTTCGTAGCGGAAGGCGATCTCTCGGGCTTCCAGGCAGCAAACCAGCGCGTCGCCATCGCCAACGCGCAGAGCCGTGTCCTCGATGCCGTGCCCCGAGCACAGAACGTCAAGAGATATGAGACGGTGCCGATGGTGGCAATGTCGGTCACGGCCTCCGAGCTTCGCGCCCTGTTGGCCAACCCTGCCGTGTCCAGAATCACCGAAGACGTAGCCGTCGCACCGAGCCTCAACGGGAGCGTGCCGCTGATCAAGGCCAATCGACTTTGGAAGCGGGGGATCACGGGCAACGGATGGGCGGTGGCGGTGCTCGATACCGGCGCGCAACGCAACCATCCGGCCTTCAACGGAAAAATCATATCCGAAGCCTGCTATTCGACGACTGTTGCTGGCCAATCGACTTCGGTCTGCCCCAGAGGAGTGCAGAGTTCCGTTAAGAAGGGCTCGGGTCGAAACTGTCCGGCGAACGTGCCGGGTTGCGACCACGGCACCCATGTCGCGGGCATCGCCGTCGGCTTTCCCAGCAATCCCTACAAGGGCGTTGCCCGCGGTGGCAGTCTGATCCCGATCCAGGTGTTCAGCCGCTTCGACAACGCCAGCGACTGCGGCGGCAACGCGCCGTGCGTGCTCAGCTACACCAGCGACCAGCTCAGTGCGCTCGAACGGGTCTTCGTGTTGCAGCGCAAGCGCAAGATAGCCTCGGTCAACATGAGCCTCGGCGGAGGTGCGTATTCCGCCAACTGCGACACCAGCGACCTCAAGCCGGCGATCGACAACCTGAGGTCGCGGAAGGTCGCCGTCGTGATAGCCAGCGGCAACAACGGGTACAACGGCTACATCAGTTCGCCGTCGTGCATTTCGTCGGCGATCGCCGTCGGCAGCACAACCAAGTCCGACCAGGTCTCGGACTTCTCGAACCACGCCGGACTGGTGGCGCTGATGGCGCCCGGCAGCAGCATTCATGCGCCGATCCTACGCAGCAAGTACGGGACCAAGAGCGGTACGTCGATGGCGACACCGCATGTGGCAGGCGCGTGGGCATTGCTCAAGCAGTCGAAGCCGAAGGCGACCGTCTCGGAAATCCTCCGCGCGCTCGCCTGCACGGGCGTGGACGTGAAGCGTGCGAACATCACAAAGCCCCGCATCAATGTGCTCGCCGCCAACAAGGTGTTGAAGCGCCCGAAGAACCAGCAGAGCTGGACCTTCAATACACCGGCACAGGTAGACGACTGGGAGCATGAACTGGGCCGGTGGGTTCTTCGGTCTGGAACGATGTCGGTCAACGGCAGAGGCCCGACCATCTGGCTCGCCGCCACCAGCCCGTTCTGCTCGAGCAGTCTGTCGGTGACGGCGCGGGTCCGCCGTATCGACAACGACACCTCATTCAACTGGAACAGCGGCCTGTTCCTGTTCTCCAAGATCGACGCTGAGACCAACATGTCCGGCATGTGGTTCGCATATAACAAGGGCGGCGGCGGCCAGGCTGTCATCTGGCGCTTGGTTGGCCTCAATGGCCGTGACAACACCGGCGGCAGCACTGCACTGCTTTGCGTGAAGGACGGCGTGAATGTCAGGGTCGGCGGCTTCAACAACCTGAAGGTCGTCAGCCGAAATGGCACCCATGAGTTCTCGGTGAACGGCGCGGTCGTTTGCAGCGCGACCGATCGGACGTTCGAGACAGGCAACGTCGCAATGGTAATGGCCAATCCGAGTGGTGCCAGGGATCACCGCTACGACGTCGACGACGTGTCGGTCCGGCAATTGTCGACGGAGGGAGCGCCGGAAATTGCGGCAACGAAGCCGCTGGCAATCCCGGCGGGGATGAACCCGAACGGAGTGGCCTCCCGGCCCCAGTCACAGGCGCTCGCGCGCTGATCGACTGTCG
>JAEYRQ010000105.1 GCA_023435545.1 Pseudomonadota bacterium
CAACAAATGGCCTCAGCGCGGACTGCGGCGCTGCTGCATCGCCTGAATAAAGGGCTGGCACATGCTGTCTGCTTCGGTCTAGTTTGCCCTGTACGCGCATGAAGCGCGACGCGGCCGAAGAACGCCGCGACCGGGCTACTGCGCGGTACTTCCAGGGAGGGAATTGATCCGATGAAGAGACTTTTTGTGTCGTCCGTACTGGCCGCCTCGATCGGCCTTGCCGGCATTGCCCAGGCCGAGACCTGGAACATGCAGTCCACCTATCCGGGCTCGTTGACCCAGCTCGGCACGCTCGGCAAGCGCGTCGCCGATCAGATGAAGCTTGTAACCGACGGCAAGATCGAGCTCGTGTTCCAGGAGCCAGGCGCGCTGGTTCCCGCGCTCGAGGTGTTCGACGCGGTGGCTTCGGGCGCCGTCGAGGCTGGCTGGTCGACCCCGGGCTACTGGGCCGGCAAGGTGCCCTCGCTGCAGCTGTTCGCTGCCGTTCCGTTCGGCCCGGAGGCCGGCGAGTATCTGGCCTGGATCAAGTTCGGCGGCGGCAAGGAGCTGTTCGACGAGATCTACCACAAGCACGGCATCCACGGCGTCCACTGCGGCATCATCGCCCCGGAGGCCTCTGGCTGGTTCAAGAAGGAGATCAACTCGCCGCAGGATCTGCAGGGGCTGAAGATGCGCTTCTTCGGCCTCGGCGCCAAGGTCATGGAGAAGATGGGCGTCTCCACGCAGCTCCTGGCCGGTGGTGACATCTTCCCGGCGCTGGAGCTTGGCACGATCGATGCGACCGAGTTCTCGATGCCCGCGATCGACCTCAATCTCGGCTTCTATCAGGTTGCCAAGAACTACTACTTCCCGGGCTGGCACCAGCAGTCGACCCTGTTCGACCTGATGATCAACCTCGACCTGTGGGAGAGCCTCGACGAGGTGACCCAGGCGCAGATCGAGGCGGTGTGCGATGCCGCGATCACGTACGGCCTGGCCGAGGGCGAGGCGATCCAGTTCGCCGCGATCGAAGAGTTGGAGTCGAAGGGCGTGACGATCCACCAGTGGTCGCCGGAGATCCTGGGCGCACTCGAGGCGGCATGGGAAGAGGTGATCGCGGAGCAGGTCGCTGCCGACGCCGACTTCGCCACGGCGTGGGAGTCGCTGTCGGAATTCCGCGGGCGCTACCAGCGTTGGAAGGATCTCGGCTACCTCAGGTAGACCGGGCTCTCCATTTCGGCACGGCCCCGGCCGCCGGGGCCGTGTCTCCCTGCCCTTTTGCACGAGTCAATTCCTATGGGTACGTTGAGCGCCGTGGTCGCCGCCCTGTCGGCGTTCTCCGTGGTGATGGCGCCGTTCGGCCTGCACTGGATCGCGCTTCTCGTCGGGTTCGTGGCGCTGTTCGCTGCAGCCTTGCTCGGCAGCAGGCCCGGCTACTTTCTGACAGCCGCAGCGCTGATGGCTGTTTCTGCACCGGTCGACGACGCTTTCGAGATGTCGCGCGCAGAGACGACTGCGCTCAGGCGGTCCGTGGACGCGGGTGAGCCGGGCGCGGCAACCATCATGGCAATCCACGACGCCACGTCGCCGTTTGCGGGGCTTCTGATCGTCGTCTGCCTGCTGCTCGTCGCGCTGGCAATCTACATTGCGGGGCGCCGGGCGCCGGAAGGCGGATGGGCCAAGTTCCTGACCGAAAGTGACGCGCTCGGCGCGCTGACCGTAAATGTCGGCAAGGCTGCGTCATTCCTCTACGTGCCGATGATCATCATCATCGTCTACGACGTCACCCAAAGGAAGGTACTGGACTTCTGGCCGGCGTTCGCGCAGACCGCCTGGTACCACACCTTTACCTCCACCAAGCTTCAGGAAGCGGAGTGGCATCTGCACGCTATCCTGTTCCTGATGTGCTTCGGCTTCGCGTATATCCGTGATGCGCATGTGCGCATCGAGCTGGTCCGCGACAAGCTGGCGCCCCGCACCAGGGTTTGGATCGAACTGCTCGGCTGCACCTTCTTCCTTGTCGCCTACTGCTACGTCGTCATGCGCTACGGCTACGACTTCGCGCAGAAGTCATACCAGATCCTGGAAGGCTCATCGGCACAGACCGGACTGCCGCTGCGCTTCATCATCAAGGGGTTCCTGCCACTCGGCTTCCTCGTGCTGGCGCTCGCCGGGGTGTCGGTCGCGGTGAAATGCGCGGTCTACCTGTTCGGACCGGCCGCCTTGCGCTCCAAGGCCGGCTACTACGCCGGTACCCACCACGCCGACGTGCCGCAGGATTTGCGGCCGGCGCCAACCGATCGCTGAGGCGGGGCCGCGACAATGGATATCTTCGTCGAGTTCCTGCCGCTGTGGATGTTCGTCGCGCTGGCGGTGCTGCTGTTCACCGGCTATCCGGTCGCATTCATCCTCGGCGGCGTCGGGCTGGCATTCGCCCTGATCGGCGATCTCTTCGGCGTCTTCCGGCTGCAGCAGCTCTCCCTCATCCCGCTCAGGATCTACGGCGGGACGATGGAAAGCCCGGTGCTGGTGGCGATTCCCATGTTCATCTTCATGGGAACGATGCTGGAGAAATCCGGCGTCGCACGCGACCTGCTGCACGCGCTGCAGGTGCTGCTGCGCCGGGTTCCGGGCGGGCTCGCCCTGTCAGTGACGCTGATGGGCACCATCATGGCGGCGACGACCGGCATCATCGGCGCCTCAGTGGTGATGATGACGCTGCTGGCGCTGCCGGTGATGCTGGAGCGGCGCTACAACATGCCGCTGGCCACCGGCACGATCGCCGCATCGGGCACGCTCGGCATCCTGATCCCGCCCTCGATCATGCTGGTGATCATGGCGGACCTCCTGTCGGTCCCGGTGGGAACCGTGTTCGTCGGCGCGATCGTCCCGGGGCTGCTGCTGTCCCTGCTCTACGTCATCTACATCTGGGTGCTCTGCCATGTGAAGCCGGAACTGGCTCCTCCGCTGCCGGACGATATCGGTCCGGCGACGCGCGGCGAGTTCTGGGTGATGGTGATGCGCAGCTTCGTGCCTCCCGTCGCGCTGATCGTGCTGGTGCTCGGTTCGATCTTCGCAGGCTTCGCGACGCCCACCGAGGCAGCCGGCGTCGGCGCGGGCGGCTCCGTCGTGCTGGCCGCCATCAACCGGCAGCTGACGTGGCCGATCTTTGTCGAGGTCTGCCAGCGTTCGGCGCTCACCGGCGGCATGCTGTTCGGGATCTTCGTCGGCGCGACCGCCTTCTCCTTCGTGTTCCGCACGCTCGGCGGCGAGCACCTGATCATCGAGTTCATCAAGGCGACGGGCGTGGGTCCGTGGAGCATCCTGCTGGTGCTGATGCTGATGATCTTCCTGCTCGGCTTCTTCTTCGACTGGATCGAGATCACGCTGATCGTGCTGCCGGTGTTCGCGCCGATCATCGGATTGCTCGATTTCGGCGATCATGTCGGCACGTGGCAGGGGATCGCGAAGGCCAATATCATCTGGTTCCTGGTGCTGGCGGCGGTGAACCTGCAGACCTCGTTCCTGACGCCACCCTTCGGCTTCGCGCTGTTCTACATGAAGGGCGTCGCGCCGCCGGGAGTCACCATCCAGCAAATCTACCGCGGCATCATTCCGTTCGTCGCCCTGCAGATGTTCGGTCTGGGACTGTGCATCGCCTTCCCGGCGCTGGTCCTCTGGCTGCCCAGCAAGTTGCTCGGCTGAACGCTTGCCGTCGGAGGCCGGCCGCACGATAGTGCCGGTCCTCGTGGGGAGCGGCGGCATGAGCGACGGCGGATCGATCGAGACCGGGGCGGACAGCCCGGCAGCGGGCCAGCGGAACCTTACCGCCGGCGGACAATCGGCGTCGGCATTCGCATTCCACACACACCGTGAGGCCGCGGTCGGCGAGGTTCACACGCGCCCGTTCCGGCCGGTGGAGCAGCCGCGCGTGCTCCACCACATGGCCTTCGAGTCCCGCTTCGACGACGGCGAGGCGTACGAATCGCTCGCCCGCTTCTGCAGAGCGCACGGCGCGCTTCCGCCGGACCCCGATGCGCGCCATCACATCGTCGCCCTTGGTGGGGCGGAGCTGCGCTGGGAACTGCACACCGAGTTCACGACGATGACGCTCTCGGTCGCCCCGCCGCCGGGCGACCCGTTCGCCGCGCCGAACATCGCCTCGCTCGCCGCCTTCCTGCCGAAGGCGCCCGGCCCGCTGATCGTCGCCACACGTCTCGCCCTGATCTCCGGCGGACACGGCCTGCCGGATCTTTCGACGTTCGATCCGGCGGTCCTCTGCGTGGCCGAGGTGGACGGCGGCGCGGGGCTGGTGGCAACCGATTTCCGGCCCGACCCGTCCGGTTTCACCCGCATTCTCGTTGCAAGCCGCAACCTGTCGCCCAGCCGGGCGGGGGCGCTGGTGCAGCGGCTTCTGGAGATCGAGACCTACCGGACACTGACGCTGCTCGGGCTGCCGGAGGCGCGCCGGCTCGGCCCGAACCTCGATCACATCGAAGCCGAGCTGACCCACCTCATCCGGCAGATGCGCGAGCAGGCCGGCTTCGAGTCGAGCCGAGAGCTGCTGGCGCGTCTGATCGATCTGGCGGCCGGCATCGAGGCCGAATCGGCCACTGCCACCTACCGCTTCGGCGCCACCCGCGCCTACTGGGAGATCGTCCAGCAGCGCCTGCTGTCGATCCGCGAGGAACGGGTGCAGGGTTACGGGACACTCGAGGGCTTCCTCGCGCGGCGCATCAAGCCGGCCCTGAGGACCTGCGAAGCCGTGGAAGGCCGGCTCGACGACCTCGCCCAGAAGCTCGCCCGCACGTCGAACCTGCTGCGGACGCGCGTGGACATCGAACTGGAGAGCCAGAACCGCGATCTGCTCGAGTCGATGAACCGGCGTGCCCGCCAGCAATTGAGGCTGCAGCAAACGGTGGAAGGGCTGTCGGTTGCCGCCGTCAGCTACTACGTCGTCGGCCTCATCGGTTACCTTGTGAAGGGCGGGGAGACCGTTCTCGGCCTGCCCTTCGATCCGGCAATCGCCACCGCGGCGGCGGTGCCGGTGGCGGTGCTGCTGGTCTGGCTGCTGGTGCGGCGCATCCGGGGAAGCCACAGCGAGGGCGAATAGGTCCGGCACGCCCGCCGTCAGTCTGCGCCGGTGTCCTGGCCCGCCGATTCCATCAACGTCGCCACCATTTCGAACGATGTGACGAGCGTGCGGCGCGTCTCCGGCGCGAGCGCGGCGAAAGCCTCAGTGAAGGCTTCGCGCAACACCGGAGGCGCGTTGGCGAGCACCGTCCGGCCCGCTTCGGTCAGCCGCGGGTGCACGATGCGGCGGTCGCGGGCACTGCGGTCCCTGGCCACCAGGTCGCGCGCCTCCAGATTGTCCAGGATCGTGGTCACCGTCGCCTGGCTGACGCTGGCGTGGGCCGCAAGCGTCTTCGTGGTGACCTCGCCGAGATCCAGGATCGCCTGCAGCACGACGAGCTGAGGCAGCGTCAGCCCACTCGCCCGCGAGACGCGCTTCGAATGAATGTCGACGGCGCGGATGATGCGGCGGATCGCCCGCAGCACGTCCTGCGCCTCGCGCGCGGCCGGCGGTGCCGCGGCCGCCGGGAGTGGCGGAATCGCGAGGTCGGTCGGTCCTGGAAGATCCTGGGTCATCGGCAAGGCATCCCTTGATAATTTGACCTCGAAACATTCGTTCTGTAAAGAACATGCAACCGAGCGTCACCTCATGCGTTGACGCAGCGCCCGCACGGTCCGCCATGGTCGGGCGCCTGTCCCCTTTTTCACCGACGGAGTTTCAAGACAAGATCATGTGCGGTTTCTGCGGAGAAGTGAGATTCGACGGGTCCCGAGCGGAGGCGACCGCGGTCGCGCGTATGACAGAGGCGCTGGCACCGCGCGGGCCCGACGGCGCAGGCTTGGTGATGCGCGACCGCGTCGGGTTCGGCCATCGCCGTCTGACGATCATAGACCTGTCGGCGCGGGCCGAGCAGCCGATGGTCGACCCGGATCTCGGCCTGTCTATCGCCTTCAACGGATGCATCTACAACTATCCGGAGCTCCGCGGCGAGTTGCAGAGCATGGGGTATCGGTTCTTCTCGACCGGCGACACCGAGGTAATCCTCAAGGCCTGGCACGCCTGGGGGACGGACTGCGTCGACCGCTTCCACGGCATGTTCGCCTTCGCCATCCATGAGCGCGACAGCGGACGGTTGATCCTCGGCCGCGACCGGTTCGGCATCAAGCCGCTCTATCTGGCGGAGGATCCCAAGCGGCTGCGCTTCGCCTCCAGCCTGCCAGCGCTGCTGGCGGCCGGCGACGTCGACACCTCGATCGACCCTGTCGCGCTCCACAACTACATGAGCTTCCATGCGGTGGTGCCGCCGCCGCGGACCATTCTGAACGGCGTCAGCAAGCTGCCGCCCGCGACGATCCGGATCATCGAGCCGGACGGCAGCAGCAAGGACCGCATCTACTGGGCGCCGGAGTTCGACCGCACCGCCGACGAGATCGCGATGCCTCAGGAACTCTGGCGCGAGCGGGTCGGCGCGGCGCTGCGCAGGGCGGTCGAGCGGCGCATGGTGGCGGACGTCCCGGTCGGGGTGCTGCTGTCCGGCGGTGTGGATTCGAGCCTCGTCGTGGCGCTGCTCGCCGAGGCTGGGCAGACCGGGCTCAAGACATTCTCGATCGGCTTCGAGGAGGCCTTCGGCGAGAAGGGCGACGAGTTCGTCTACTCAGACCTGGTGGCGGAGCACTACGGCACCGACCACACCAAGATCTTCGTGCCCTCTGACCGGCTGATGGAGGCGCTTCCCGGCACGATCCACGCGATGTCGGAGCCGATGGTCTCGTACGACAATGTCGGTTTCTACCTCCTCAGCCAGGAGGTCTCAAAGCACATCAAGGTGGTGCAGAGCGGCCAGGGGGCCGACGAGATCTTCGGCGGCTATCACTGGTATCCGCCGCTGGCGGAATCGAACGACATCGTTGCCGATTATGCCCGGCACTTCTTCGACCGAGACGATGAGACGCTGCGGCGGCAGGTCAGCCCGCAGGCGCTGTGCGGCACGGATGCGAGCCGCGACTTCGTGGCGGAGCACTTCGCACGTCCCGGGGCCGGCACCCCGCTCGACCGCGCGCTCAGGATCGACGCCACCGTCATGCTGGTGGACGATCCGGTGAAGCGGGTCGACAACATGACCATGGCCTGGGGGCTGGAGGCGCGCGTCCCCTTCCTCGACCACGAACTGGTGGAACTCGCGGCGCGGGTTCCGAACGGCCTCAAGCTGATGGACGGCGGCAAGGGCGTGCTGAAGGACGTGGCGCGCCAGGTGCTGCCGGCGGCTGTCATCGACCGGCCGAAGGGCTACTTCCCCGTCCCCGCGCTCAAGTACATCCAGGGGCCCTATCTGGAGATGGTAAGGGACGTGCTGCACAGCCGTTCGGCGCGCGAGCGCGGCCTCTTCCAGCAGTCCTATGTCGACGCGCTGCTCCACGATCCGGCCGCCCACATTACGCCCCTGCGCGGCTCCGAGCTCTGGCAGGTGGCGCTTCTGGAAATGTGGCTGCAGAACCATGTCGGTTGAGATGGGTATTCGGAGGCAAGCATGACCATGGCGACATCGCCCCGCCGGACCCGGGAGGCCTACAATCACCGCCTGCGGCGGATGCGCGACCAGGGGCTGAAACCGCCGATACCCGAGCCGGGCGACGAAGCGGCGCCGGAGCGCGCCCGCAACGTCGCGGTGGCCTGCGGATGGGGGCGGCTGCTGTTCGGCCAGACCTTCGAGGATCCTGCCGAACTGGCCGAGACCATGCGCGCCGAGACGCCGGAGCGGCGTGACATCGCCTTCTACGTGCGCGACCCGCACGTGGTGCTGGCGGCTGCGCCGCACGAACTGTTCCTCGATCCCTCCCACACCTACCGGCTGGATCTTTCGACCTATCGTGGCGCCCGGCGCAAGCCGCACGGCTTCTTCGTCAGGCGGCTGTCGTCGGCGGAGGACGCTGACGCGGTCAACCGCATCTACGTCTCGCGCGGCATGGTGCCGGTGGCGCCCGACTTCTTCTGGTCGCGCCGCGACAGCCGGTCGATCACCGTGTTCGTCGCCGAGGACGAGGTCACAGGTTCCGTGGTCGGCACGGTGATGGGCGTCGACCACAGCCGCGCCTTCGACGACCCCGAGCACGGCTCTTCGCTGTGGTGCCTCGCCGTCGATCCGCAGGCCCCACAGCCGGGCATCGGCGAGGCGCTGGTGCGCAGGCTCGCCGAGCACATGGCCGCGCGCAGCGCCGCCTGGATGGACCTCTCCGTGCTGCACGACAATGCACAGGCGATCGCGCTCTACGAGAAGCTGGGCTTCTCGCGGGTGCCGTTCTTCGCCGTGAAGCGCAAGAACCAGATCAACGAGAAGCTGTTCGCGGGACCTCCCCCGGAGGCCGAGCTCAATCCCTATGCGCGGCTGATCGTCGACGAGGCACGCCGGCGCGGGATCGACGTCGAGGTGACCGATGCCGCCGGCGGCTTCTTCCGCCTGTCCTACGGCGGCCGCTCGATCCACTGCCGCGAGTCGCTGAGCGAGCTCACCAGCGGCGTCGCCGTGCAGATCTGCGACGACAAGGCCGTCACCCGGCGCGTTGTCGAGCGGGCCGGCGTGGCGGTGCCGGCGCAGTGCGAGACGGACGATCCGGAGGCGGTGCGCGCCTTCCTCGCCGAGCACGACAGCGTCGTCGTCAAGCCGGCGCGCGGCGAGCAGGGCCGCGGCATCGCCGTCGGCCTCACCGAGCCCCAGGAGGTCGAGCAGGCGATCGCCCGCGCCCGTGAGGTCTGCGACCGGGTATTGATCGAGCAGTACTTCGACGGCGAGGACCTGCGGCTGGTGGTGATCGACTACCGGGTGGTCGCCGCGGCCATCCGCAAGCCGGCCCGCATCGTCGGCGACGGCGTGAGCACGGTGCGGACGCTGATCGAGGCGCAGAGCCGCCGGCGCGCAGCGGCAACTGGCGGGGAATCCACCATCCCGCTCGATGCCGAGACCGAGCGCTGCGTCGCGCTTGCCGGCTTCGGCCTCGACGACGTGCCGCCCGACGGTCTCGAGGTTCGTGTCAGGCGCACAGCCAACCTGCACACCGGCGGCACCATCCACGACGTCACCGATCACGTGCATCCCGCGCTGATCGAGGCTGGGGTGCGGGCGGCGCGGGCGATCGATATCCCGGTGACCGGCATAGACCTGATGGTGAAGAGCCCCTACGAGAGCGACTACGTGTTCGTCGAGGCGAACGAGCGGCCGGGGCTTGCCAACCACGAGCCGCAGCCGACCGCCGAGCGGTTCGTCGACCTCCTGTTTCCCCAATCGATTCCGACCGCGATGCGCTCGGCCTGGCATGGCGTGGCGCAGCCGGCATGACACGCCTCAGGATCGACACGGACTATCTCGGCGAGCGACTGCGCGAATTGCTCGGCTGCCCGAGCCCCACCGGCTACACCGATAATGTCGCGCGGATGTGCAGCAAGGAGCTCGGGCGGCTCGGCATCGATTTCGAGCTGACGCGGCGCGGGGCGATCCGCGCCTTCACCCAGGGTCGCAAGGAGCATCCCGCCAGGGCCATCATCTCGCACCTCGACACGCTCGGCGCACAGGTCAAGCTGATCAAGGACAACGGCCGGCTCGAGGTCGTGCCGATCGGCCACTGGTCGGCGCGGTTTGCCGAGGGCGCGCGCTGCACGATCTATTCCGAGAACGGCGCCTATCGCGGCTCGATCCTGCCGCTGAAGGCGTCCGGGCATACTTTCGGAGATGAGGTCGACACGCTGCCGGTCGGCTGGCCCTATGTGGAGCTCAGGGTCGACGCCTTCGCGCGCACCGCCGAGGAAATCGCCCGCCTGGGCATCGACGTCGGCGACATCGTCGCCATCGATCCGGAAACGGAGTTCCTGGACAACGGGTTCATCGTCTCCCGGCATCTCGACGACAAGGCCGGCGTCGCGATCATGCTGGCAACGCTTGAGGCGATCCGGCGCGAGAAGGCGAAGCTGCCGGTGGATGCCTACTGGCTGTTCACGATCGCCGAGGAGGTCGGTGTCGGCGCCTCCGGGGTGCTGCCACCGCACATCGCCGCGATGGTGGCGGTGGACAACGGCACCTCGGCCCCCGGCCAGAACTCCAACGAGTTCGGGGTGACGATCTCGATGGCGGATCAGACCGGGCCGTTCGACTGGCATCTGACCCGCAAGCTGGCGGAACTGTGCCGCGAGCACGAGATCCGCTACCAGAAGGACGTGTTCCGGCACTACCGCTCGGATTCCGCCTCGGCGATCGAGGCCGGCCACGACGTGCGCACCGCGCTCATAACCTTCGGGGTCGATGCAAGCCACGGCTATGAGCGCATTCACATGCATGCGCTGCGCTCACTTGCCGAGCTCATCTCGGTCTACGTGCAGAGCCCGATCGACATCCCGCGCGATGCGGAAGAATTCGGCTCCCTCAGAGGATTCACCCGCCAGCCGACCGAGGAGGCCGACCAGTACCTCACCGAAGAAAGCGAGGTCCCCGACGAGGGGTGAAGCCGGCAATCGGCGAACCACTCTATTTGAGGATCTTCGACTCCGAGGGATCGTCGAAGTTGAGCGTCTTCAGGTAGGCGATGACGTCGGCGCGCTGGCCGGCGTCGCGCAAGCCGGAATAGGCCATCCGGTTGCCGCGCATCGCCGCGCGCGGATCCGCCAGGAAGGCATCCAGATGCTCCACCGTCCATACCATCCCGTCGGCACCCGCAGACGCCATGGCGGGCGAATAGCGGAAGCCGGAGCGGCTTCCCACGCGGCGTCCGACGATGTTGTTGAGGACAGGTCCGACCGCGTTGCGCGCGGCCGCGCCGATCTGATGGCAGGCGGCGCAGGTGCGAAACAATTCGTCGCCACGATCGGGACTTCCCTGGGCCATGCCGCGCCCCTCGGGAAGTCCTATCCAGAAAACGGCGGCCATGCACAGGCCCGCCGCCGACATCGCCACCCTCGCCCGCCAATGCATCGCTCGAACCCGCCCGCCTCAGCACATGCCCATACTACCCCGGCAGAAGACTACGGACCGTCGCGTCAGGCCGCAACCTCGCCATCCGGCCCCAGGCCGAGAGCCAGTCCCTTGTCCCAGTAGGGCTCGGGTCCGTAGAGCTCCGCCAGGAAATCGATGACGACACGAACCTTGGCCGGCAGGAACCGGCGGCTGGGATAGACCGCATAGACCGCAACGCGGCGCGATTCCCGGTATTGTGGCAATACGATCTCCAGCTGACCGCTCTTCAGCGCCGGACCGACGTCCCAGGTCGAGCGCAATGCGATGCCGAGCCCGGCGATCACGGTCTCGCGCACCACCTCGCTGGAATTGGTCTGCAGCTTGCCCCCGACGCGGATCGCGGTCGGCCCCTCGGGACCTTCAAGCTGCCAGAGGTCCTGATGCGTGGCGAACAGGCAATTGTGGTGGGCAAGGTCCCCCAGAGTGCGCGGCCGTCCCGCCCGCGCAAGATAGTCGGGCGAGGCGCAAATGACCCGGTGGTTGGGCGCGAGGCGCCGCGCGATCAGACTCGAATTCTCCAGCGCCGCGATACGGATCGCCAGATCGAACCCCTCTCCAACGATGTCGACGAAGGTGTCCGACAGCGTCAGGTTCACGGTGAGGTCCGGATACTGCTCGAGGAAACGTCCGAGATAGGGCGCGATGTGCATCCGTGCAAAGGACGTGGGCGCGGTGATCCGCAGCGTTCCACGCGGCGCCTCGTTGCGGCGCGCGACGAAGGCCTCGGCCTCCTCAATCGAAGCCAGGATCGCGATAACCCGCTCGTAATAGCCCTGCCCCTCCTCGGTCAGGGCGATCTGCCGCGTGGTCCGCTGCAGCAGACGCGATCCCAGCCGCTCCTCCAGGCGGCGGATCCGCTTGGAGATAACGGCCGGCGACAGGCCCATCTCGCGCCCGGCCGCCGACATGCTTCCGGCGGTGACGATATGCGCAAAGATCTCCATGTCGGTCAGATCGGTCATGAGCGCGTTCCCACCTCTGTTTCCATGACGGAAACAATGCTTGTTGACTTTATGCCTTGAGAGTAAGTCAGGCGATGGCAAACTAGGTCAAGATCGCGCGGTCGACCGGCCGGTGCTGCGAAACGTTTGTTCTCGTTGCGAACGAACCGGGACCGCCAGCGAGCCGCCGGGCCGCACCTGGCGCGGGAGGAAACGATGTCGACCCTGGCTCAGCCGGTCCCCGACCCGGCCATCCTCGGCCGCCGCGACGAGATCGTCGCCGGCCTGGCAGACATCGTGGGCGAGCGATGGCTCATCTCTGATGGTGACGAGCTTCGAGCCTACGAGACCGACGCGCTGACCGCCTATCGGCAGGTGCCGCTCGCCGTGGTGCTGCCGGCGACGACCGACGAGGTGAGCCGCGTGCTCGCCTTTCTCAACGAGCGCGGAGTCAAGGTGATCGGCCGCGGCGCCGGCACCTCGCTCGCCGGCGGGGCGCTGCCGCTCGCCGATTCCGTCGTGCTGGGTGTCTCCCGCATGGCGAAGGTGCTGTCGCTCGATACCGTGAACCGCACGATCCGGGTCGAGGCCGGCATCACCAACCTCGCCGTGTCGCAGGCCGTCGACCACCTCGGCTTCTTCTATGCGCCCGACCCCTCCAGCCAGCTCGCCTGCACGATCGGCGGCAATGTCGGCATGAACTCCGGCGGTGCGCACTGTCTCAAATACGGCGTCACCACCAACAACCTGCTCGGCCTCACGGTGGTGCTGATGGACGGCACCGTGATCGAACTCGGCGGCGACCATCTCGACAGCCCGGGCTACGATCTCCTCGGCGTGATGACCGGCTCGGAGGGGCAACTCGGCATCGTCACCGAAGCGACCTTGCGCATCCTGCCGAAAGCGGAAGGGGCGAGGCCGGTGCTGCTCGGCTTCAATTCGAGCGAGGATGCGGGCGCCTGCGTCGCCGCGACTCTGGGGCGCGGCATCCTGCCGGTCGCCATCGAGTTCATGGACCGCCCGGCGATCCGGATCTGCGAGGACTTCGCCCATGCCGGCTATCCGCTCGACGTCGAGGCGATGCTGATCGTCGAGGTGGAGGGCTCGAAGGAGGAGATCGCCGATCAGCTCGAGCGGATCGTCGCCGTCGCCCGCGAGGCAGGCGCGGTGCATGTTCGCGAGGCGAAGACGGCTGCGGAAGCCGCGGCGATCTGGAAAGGCCGCAAGTCGGCCTTCGGCGCCATGGGCCGCATCTCCGACTACATGTGCATGGACGGCACCATCCCCACCGGACGGCTGCCGGAAGTGCTGACCCGCATCTCCGAGATCTGCGCGGGCTACGGGCTCGGCGTCGCCAACATCTTCCATGCCGGCGACGGCAACATGCACCCGCTGGTGCTCTACGACGTCAACGACGCGGAGCAGCTCGAGAAGGCGGAGGCCTGCGGCGCCGACATCCTCAGACTCTGCGTCGAGGTCGGCGGCTGCCTGACGGGCGAGCACGGTGTCGGCATCGAGAAACGCGACCTGATGCGGGACCAGTTCGATCCGGTCGATCTCGACCAGCAGATGGTGCTGAAGAGCGTCTTCGATCCGGCCTGGCTGCTCAATCCCGCCAAGGTGTTCCCACTCGACGGCCGTCCCGCGCCGCAGCGGGCCGCATGAGCTCCGTCGATGCCTGAGATCCGGCCGGAGACGGAGGATGAGGTCGCCGAGGCGGTGCGCGCCGCGCGGTCGGACGGGCCACTGGAGATTGTCGGCGGCGGGACCAAGCGCAGTCTCGGCCGGCCGATGCAGACGGCGGCGACCCTGTCGCTCGACCGGCTGAGCGGCATCACCCTGCACGAGCCGGCGGAACTGGTGATCGGCGCCAGGGCCGGCACGCCGCTGGCCGAGGTGGAGGCGACCCTTGCCGCCCACGGCCAGCGCTTGCCCTTCGATCCGCCGCGGCTCGGTGGACTGTGGGGCGGCGATCTCGGCCGCGCCTCGATCGGCGCCGTGGTCGCGGCCAACCTGTCCGGCCCCCGCCGCGTCCATGCCGGGGCGGCACGGGACTCGCTGATCGGCGTCCGGCTGGTGAACGGCCGCGGCGAGATCGTGAAGAATGGCGGGCGGGTGATGAAGAACGTCACCGGCTACGACCTCGTGAAGCTGATGTCGGGCGCGTTCGGCACGCTCGGCGTGCTGACGGAGGTGACCTTCAAGGTGCTGCCCCGCCCGGAGACCGAAGTGACACTGGTATTCGCCGGCCTGCCGGACACCGATGCTATCGCTTGCCTGGCGGCGGGGCTCGGCAGTCCGTGGGAGGTGACCGGGGCGGCCCACCTCCCCGGCAGGGACGGCGGTCAGTCCGAAACGCTGCTCAGGATCGAGGGCTTCGAGGCGCAGATGGTCTATCGCGCCCGGACGCTGGCCGATCACCTGTCGGCCCACGGCACACCGGATGTCCTGCGCGGCGAGGCCAGCAAGACGCGCTGGGAGGCACTCGGCGAACTGGAGCCGTTGGGAGACATATCCGGGCTCGCGGTCTGGAAGATCTCGTCGAAGCCGTCGGCCGGCCCAGCGATTGTCGGTGCACTCAGCGCCGCCGGGGTCTCGCGCCTGTTCCTCGACTGGGGCGGCGGATTGATCTGGGCGGCCTGCGAACCGGCCGGCGATGCGCTCGCCGGCGCGATCCGCACCGCGATCGCCTCGCATGGGGGCCACGCGACGCTGGTGAAGGGACCTGACGATCTGCGCGCGTCTGCGGGGGTCTTCCATCCCCTCCCCACCCCGGTGATGGGGCTGACGCGAAAGATCAAGGACGCCTTCGACCCCGACCGGGTGCTGAATCCCGGCCGGATGTATGCGGGGATATGACGGGACGATGCAGACCAACTTCACCCCCGCCCAGCTCGCCGATCCGCATATGGCGGCCTCGGAGAAGATCCTCCGGACCTGCGTGCATTGCGGGTTCTGCACGGCGACCTGCCCGACCTATCTGGAACTTGGCGACGAACTCGATTCCCCGCGCGGGCGGATCTACCTGATCAAGGACATGCTGGAAGGCGGCAAGCCGGCCAGCGAGCAGGTGGTGACGCATATCGACCGCTGCCTGTCGTGCCTGTCCTGCATGACCACCTGCCCCTCGGGTGTGCACTACATGCACCTGGTCGACCACGCCCGCGCGCATATCGAGGAGACCTATCGCCGCCCGTGGCACGACCGGGCGCTTCGTTCGCTGATCGCGGCGATCCTGCCCTATCCGAACCGCTTCCGCGCGGCGCTAGCCGCGGCATGGCTCGGGCGGCTCGGCCTGCCACTCGTCAGGATGGTACCGGGACTGCGGCGGCGCGCCGCGATGCTGGCGCTGGCGCCAGCGAGCCTCCCTTCCCGCTCACCGACGGAGGGCCCGGCCACCTACTCCCCGTCCGTCGCGCGGCGGGGCCGGGTGGCGCTGCTGTCTGGCTGCGCGCAGCCGGTGCTCGATCCGGGCATCAACGAGGCGACGATCCGGCTGCTCAACCGCCTCGGCATCGAGGTGGTGCTGCCACGCGGCGAAGGCTGCTGCGGCGCGCTCGTCCACCACATGGGCCGCGAGGCGGACGCACTCGACTTCGCCCGCGCCAACATCGACGCCTGGACGGCGGAAATCGAGGGCGACGGGCTCGACGCGATCCTGATCACCGCGTCCGGCTGCGGCACCACCATCAAGGACTACGGCTTCATGCTGCGTACCGACACGGCCTATGCCGGCAAGGCGGAGCGCGTGTCGGCGCTGGCGAAGGACATCACCGAGTACCTTTCGACGCTCGGTCTGCCCGCCCCCGACACAAGGCCGGGCCTCACCGTCGCCTACCATTCCGCCTGCTCGATGCAGCACGGCCAGCAGATCCGCGAGGAGCCGAAGGACCTGCTGAAGGCCGCCGGATTCAAGGTCCGGGACGTGCCGGAGGGGCACATCTGCTGCGGCTCGGCCGGCACCTACAACATGCTGCAGCCGGAACTGTCGGAACGCCTGCGCGCCCGCAAGGTGCGCAACATCGAGAGCACCGCGCCCGACCTGATCGCCACCGGCAACATCGGCTGCATGACGCAGATCGGGCTCGGCACCGCGATTCCGATCGTCCATACGGTGGAGCTGCTCGACTGGGCCTATGGGGGCGAGAGACCGCCCCGGCTCGCCGCCGTGCCCGCGCGGTAGAACGCCTGACCCCGCGTAGAATGCCTTATGCACTGACACTGAAGAGCCTCGATCCGCGCGCCGGCGCACTGGATCTCCTGTGCGAGGAGGCGGCACGCTTCGAAGCGGCACCGTCGATGGCGGCGCTGGGATACGCGCCACACATCTCGCTGGCGATCTACGACGACGTCGACGTCGGCGGGCTGTCGGAGCTGGCTGAACGGTTGGCCCGGGACTGGCCAGTTCAGCACCTGCGATTCCGTACCGTTCGCCACTTCGAAGGTCCCCCGCACGTCCTGTGGGCGGAACCGGACAGGGCGAGCGACCTCTACGCCATGCACGAGGCGATCCACGAGGCAATCGACCCGGAACGCTGCCGCCTCCACTATCGACCCGGCGCCTGGGTGCCGCACTGCTCGCTCGCGATGGCGATCCCCGACGACCAGCTGCAAGCGGCGCTGATTTGGGCGGACTCCCGGCGCATCGATGTGTGCGTCTCGTTCGGATCAATCGACTGTGTGGCTTTCCCGCCGGTCGAGATCCTGCGCAGCGAGGGACTTCGACCGGAGCCTGCTTGAAGCCGGCGGGAGAGCGCGCTCCTATGCCGCGCCCGGAATCGGTACCGGCCGAGGACGCGCTCAGACCACGTCCGAAAGCACCGGCCTGTCCTCCTCCGGCTCAGCCGCCACGTCCTTCAGGAGCACGCTCGCCACGATGTCGCCGGTGACGTTGACCGTCGTCCGGCTCATGTCGAGAATCCGGTCGACGCCGAGCACGATCACCATGCCTTCGGTGGGTATTCCGAAGCCGGTGGCGACGCTGATCAGGATCGCGATCGAGACGCCAGGCGTGCCGGGTGCGCCGATCGAGGAGGCGACGAGGGTGGCGGTGATGATCATCGTCTGGCCGAGTCCGAGCTCGACTCCACCAATCTGGGCGAGAAACAGGATCGCCACGGTCTGGTAGAGCGCAGTGCCGGCCATGTTCATCGTCGCGCCGAGCGGCACGACGAGGTTGGCAACGGCATCGGGAACGCCGAGCTGGCGCACGGTGGCGATCGTCATCGGCATGATCGCAGAGGAGCTGGACGTCGAGAAAGCCAGCAGCAGCGTGCCGCCGGCGACCTCGAAGAAGCGTCGCGGTCCGAGCCTGGCGAAGACGGCGAGGATCAACAGGTAGAGCGCCATCAGGATGGCAAGACCCGCCAGCACGGTGCCAACATAGGTGGCGACGCCGAGGATGGTCCTGACGCCGACCTGGGCGACGAGCTGTGCCATCAGCCCGAACACGGCGAACGGCGCGAGGAACATCGCCCACTTCACCACTGTCATGGCGATCGCCAGCAGGGCATCGAGCAGCGAAAGGAACGGAGCCACCTTGGCGCGGTCGACCTGGGTGGCGGCAATGCCGACGAGAACGGCGAGGACGACGACCGCGAGCAGATCGCCCTGGACGATCGAGGCGGTCGGATTGGTGGGCAGAATGCCGGCGATGATGTCTGGCGCACGGGCACCGTCGAAGGGCGAGGCGGCGGCGTCAGGCTGGGGCACCTCACCGCGTGGCACGGAGATGCCGGCGCCGGGCTGGAACCAGCGGGCGAGGCCCGCGCCGATCCAGGCGGCCGCGAAGGTCGTCGTCACCACGAAGGCGGCGAGCCGCAGTCCGATGGATCGCAGCGCCTCTCCGGACGGCGCGCCGGTGAGCCCGCCGACGATCGAGGCGAAGATCAGCGGCACCAGCACCATGGCGATCAGACCGAGGAACAGCTGTCCGGGCAGCGCCAGCCAGGCCCCCGCGGTCTCCGCCGTCTCCCGCGACACCCAGTCCAGATCCGGGCCCAGCAGATAGCCGACGACGAGTCCGAGCGCGAGACCGACGAGAACCTGGACCCACAGCCTCGTCCTGATCCAGGCGCGCAGCTTGTAACGCTGGTCGGCCAGATGGATCGTCGTTGGGCCGGTCGCTTCTGCCTGCATTCGCTCTCCTCGCGGTCGGAACCATAGCGGCAGTTCGCGAAGGGGCAACCACAGCCGGACATCACGGCTTTCGTTCACACATCCCCCGCCATATGCTCGCCTCGCCAATGCGGGAGTCCAGCCGTGAAGCCGTTCGACCTCTCAGTCTATCTCGTCACCGACACCCGGCAGTGCGGCCCGCGTGGGGTGGCCGAGACCGTGCGGCTGGCGGTCGAGGGCGGCGCGACGCTGGTCCAGCTTCGCGACCCCAATGCCGCGATCCGTGACCTGCTGGCACTTGCCGAGACACTGATCGCGATGCTCAGGCCGCTCGGCATCCCGCTGCTGGTCAACGACCGCGTCGACGTGGCGATGGCGGCCGGCGCCGACGGGGTGCATCTGGGGCAGGCCGACTTGCCGGCGTCTGCCGCGCGGCGGCTCATGGGGGAGGACCGGATCATCGGGCTTTCGGTGGGAAATCCCGAGGAATTCGCTGCCTCGCGTGCTGAGCTCCACGCGGTCGACTATCTCGGCACCGGTCCGTTTCGAGCCACCGGAACCAAGGGCGATGCCGGGGCAGCCATCGGCGCAGCAGGCATCGCGGCGGTATGCGAGTTGTGCCGGCTGCCTGTGGTCGCGATCGGTGGGATCGATGTGGACTGCGCCGCCGAGGCGAGCCGCGCCGGCGCGGACGGGGTGGCGGCGGTCTCGGCGATCTGCGCGGCCGAGGATCCACGGGCGGCGACTCGGCGGATCGCGGACGCGGTCAGGTCGGCCCGGAAGGCCGGGCCCGAGCCGGATTGACGGACGTCAGACGGTGCGGGCGATCCCGGCCGCGGCGCAGAGCTCCGCCTCGGTCCGCGACAGCACCCAGCCGTCGACGGCAACCATCCGCCCTTCGACGAAATCGGCGCGGCATTGCGCCTGCACCAGCGCGCGGCGCGTGTCGGGACAGCCGCTGTCGAGCGCGGCGCGGATCAGCGGACGCTCGCCAAGCGATGCGGCAAGACGGGCAAGATCGCGGGGAGCCTGACCGCTGGCGAGCATCGCCCGGCCGACCCGGCGGCTCGAGGCATCGTCGGGAACCGCGTCGAGCAGCGCGAAGAAGTCCGGCCGATTGCGCTTGACGAAGCCGCAGGCGGCGAGGCTCGAACCATAGGCCGCCGCGCCGAGGCCGACGACAGCAAGGGCGACGAGCGCGAGACGGCGGGTGATCCTGGTTGCCGTTGCCATGGTTCAGATCCTCAGTTCCGCGGTGACCGACGTCGCGAGATGGTCGGCGAGACGCGCGGCCATGGCGACGATCGTCAGGGTGGGGTTGGCCGTGCCGCCTGTGGTGAACACCGAACTTCCCGCCATGTAGAGGTTCTTCACCGAGTGCAGCCGGCAGTCGCGATCCACCACGCCCTGGCGAGGGCTGTCGTGCATCCGGGTGGTGCCCATGTGGTGGTAACCGGTATAGGCGAGATCGAGGTCCGGCGGCTCGGCGATGCCGATCTGCACCCGTCCCAGCCCGGCAGCGCCGACCGCCTGGCCGATCGCCTCGTGGGTGCGCCTGAGGCTGTCATAGTCGGCCGCCTGGATCCGCCAGTCGAGCGCGATCCGGCGCCAGCCGAGCGGGTCCTCCTCCTCGGTCAGGAACACCCGGCTGTCGGGGTTCGGCGACTGCTCGGCATCCTGCCTGAGGCGGGCGGCGACCGCGCGCCCGGCCGGGACGAAGCGGCGCATGACATGCCGGTAGGCGCCGACCGCAATGGTGCCGGCGTCCTCCACCGTGTTGCAGTAGTTCTCGGCGAAGCGGTCCGGCATCCGCCCGCGGGAGAAGGCCTTGACCATTGTCGAGAACGACACCCAGCCATGGCCGCGGAAATCGTCGGAGAAGGCGGCATTCTCGTATTCAGGAACGAGGAACGCGGTGTTGTTCAAGAGACCCTCGCGCCGGAGCGTCGACGCCGGCAGCTTCAATCCAACCTGCAGCGCCGCGCCGTCACGGTCGATCACCTGGTCGTAGAGCGAGAGGTCGATATCGTCCTCGGCGAAGAGAATGGCGCCGACCTCGCAATTGAGGTGGTCCATGAAGTAGCGGCCGACGAGATCGTGCTCGTTGCCGATCCCGGCGGAGCGCTGCTTGCGGCAGTTGAGCAGGATGCGCGCGTTCTCGATGCCGCCACAGGCGACGACATAGGAGCTGGCGCGAACGCGGAGCGTGCGCCCGCTCAGGCTCGCGAACTCGAAATGCGCGACGGCATCGTCGACCAGCAGGATATCGACCAGATTGGCGTGCAGGAAGCAGCGGATGCGGTCGTTGCGCGATATCGGCTCCCAATACGTCTCGGCGAAGCGGGTCGGCGGGCTCTGCTGGTAAACCGCATTCTCGACCAGCGCCGGATCGAGCGGCAGCGCGGGTTCGGACAGCCGGTCCTGCCACTCGGCGAAGTCGTAGCGGAACGGGCCGAGCTCGAGATACTTCTGGGCGATCTCGTAGTAGGGGTCGAGATCGGCGCGGCCGATCGGCCAGCCCGAATGCGGCACACCGGTGCGCGCCTCGAAGTCGATCGGATCGAGCGGCGCACACAGGCCGGTCCAATGGCCGGACGTGCCGCCGAACTGCCTGAGCCGCGAGGCGCCGACATCGGTGTTCGGCTGGCCGACCACCTCGCCATGGTAGAGATCCTGGGTAGCGTCCTCATAGCTCCGCCCGCCGGACTCCAGCAGCACGACGTCGTG
>JAEYRQ010000162.1 GCA_023435545.1 Pseudomonadota bacterium
CAGCTGCGCATGCGGCTGTTCATGGTCGACCTGACCGGCCCGACGGCGACGCTGGACCCCTGGTACTATCCGGGCTTTGCCAAGGATTGCTCGTCCACGCATCCGAGGCGCATCGCCTATCTGCAGGACGCCGACTTCTCGCCCGATGGCAGCTACTTCGTGGTGACCGCGACCGGGCAGATCCCCAAGGACCGACCCGCCGACATCTGGCCGGTCGGTAGCGCCACCTACCACACGGTGTGCGATGCCGCTGGCCGGTTCGATCTGACCAACGACCAGAGCCCGGTCTGGATCAACTACACCGGCGGTGACAGTGTGTGGAGTGCCTCGGCGACAGGGGCCGCAGTCTATGTCCAGGGGCACTTCATCTGGCTGGACAATCCGTTCGGCTTCGCCAGCCGTGATGGCGGCGGCGCCGTCGAGCGGCTGGGCATCGGCGCGATCGACCCGGAGACAGGCAAGGCACTTCCCTGGAACCCGAAGAAGCCATCGGCCATCGGCGGCAAGGCCTTCCTGGCTACACCTGCCGGCCTCTGGATCGGCTCCGACAGCGTCCGATTCAACGGGAAGCATCGCCGCGGCATCGCGTTCGCCCCCTTGCCGTAGCCGCCCCGGAATAAGGCCCTGCCTCCCGGCGGTCGGCCCGCCGGACGGACGATATCGAGTTTGATCGCTCTCGCGATCGTCGCGACTCCAAATGGAGACCGCATCATGAGAACCCGTCGCCGCTTCCTTCAGCAACTCGCCCTGGCCGCCGCAAGTCCGATAGCCCCGCGGCTTGTCACGTCGGCCTTCGCCAGCTCCGGCCCGGATGCCTCCGTGGCCGCCGCACATCTGCAGATCGCGGCGGCGCCGGCGGATTCGCTGGTCGAGTTCGTCTCCGTCCAGACCCACATGAACTGGGGGGGCACGGTCTGGGAGGGAGAGGCTTGGCGACCGCTACTTGGCGATCTCGGTGTCCGCTACACCAGGAGCATTCTGACCACCCGATTGGCACGGGACCACATAGTCGCGCTTCATCGCGACTTTGGCATACGCTCCAGTTCAACCTTCAACGTCATCAATAAGGACGGAACCTTCGATCTGACGAAGACACTCGACGCTCTGGCCTATCTGCGCGATCAGGTCGGAGTCGAGCGGATCTACGCCGTCGAAGGCCCCAACGAGTACACGCACAAGTACAAGTCCGGAGATTGGTCGCAGCGACTGCGGGATTACCAGGCCTTCCTCTATGGGTCGGTCAAGTCCGATCCGCAGTTGAGCAAGACCGATGTCCTGGCACCCACCATCTGGAAGCGGATCGTCGAGGACTATTTGGCGATCGGTGACATCAACGATCGCGCCGACTACGGCAACCTGCATCTGTACAATGGCGGCCGCAATCCGAGCCTGTTCAACCGCGACGAGTCCGATGAATCGATCGATCTCGCCATCGCGGATGCCCAGGTCATGACCCCGGGCAAGCGGATCTGCATCACCGAGACAGGGTTCAACGTAGCCGATGAGATCAATCTCACCAGGTGGACCGTTCCGGCCGAAGTCGCCGCGAAATACACGCTGCGCAACGTTGCCGAACTGTTCGCGCGGCGCGACCGGATCAAGCAGGTTAACATCTATGCACTGATCGACAGCGCCCACACAGACGATCACTACGGTCTGGTGGATGTGAACCTGACCCCCCGCCCGGCATACTATGCTCTTCGCAATCTCCTCCGGCTGGTCGCCGATCCCGGTCCGGAGTTCGAACCGGATTTCCTGGCCTGGCACATGGAGCCGGAAGATCCGACCGTCCGTTCGATCCAGCTTCAGAAGCGCGACGGCCGATTCATGCTGCTCCTTTGGCAGGATGTCGAGAGCTACAGCCGCGCTGCGACCACGGCCATCGAGGTGCCGCCGGTGGCGGTTGCGATCGACTTCGGCGGCAAGCGTATCGCTTCGCTTACCCAGTATACGCCGACGTTATCGGCCTCAGCCGTGCAGACGAAAGTCGGGGTCACGAATGTGAGCCTGTCGGTTCCTGACCACCTGCAGGTGCTGGAGATCGTGGAGTAGCTGCGGTTGCCGCGGCTCCCGGCTGCTCGGTGCACATGGTGCCGATCGCCCCGGGGATGGCCCGGCCGACATATCAATGCGGACTTGTTGGAGAATGGGCAATGACCCTGCCGAACTTCCTGATCGTGGGTGCCGCAAAGTCGGCCACGACATCGCTCTGGCAAAATCTGCGGCAGCATCCCGAGATCTACATGCATCCGCGCAAGCAGCTCAATTTCTATGCGTTCGAGGGACAGGAGCCGAGATTTCGCGGGCCGGCACCTCTGGACGAAAGCCGCTACGACATCCGGACCATCGAACAGTACGAGACGGCGTTTGCGGGGGCTGGCCGTGAGCGGGTCGTGGGAGAGGCGTCCAACCTGTACCTGTATTCCCCGACTGCCGCCGAAAGAATTCGCAAACATGCGCCCGACACCAAGATCATAGCCGTCCTGAGACATCCAGCGGAAAGGGCCTATTCGCGCTTCCTGCAACTCGTCCTCAGTGGACGGGAATCCATCACTGACTTCGCCAGGGCGCTGCGCGAGGAGGAAGCACGGGTGGCTGAAGGCTGGTGGCCGGAGTTTCACTATCTCAGGGCTGGTCTCTACGACCAGCAACTGTCCAGATACAGGGACCATTTTCCGGACGAGCAGATCAGGGTCTATCTATACGAAGAACTTTCCGAGGACATGCCGAGCGTACTGGTGGAGATATTTGATTTCTTGGGAGTCGAGCGCGATTTCGAACCCGATGCCGATATCCGCTACAGCGCCTCGGGAATCCCGGCCAAGAAGACGGTTCACTGGAGCTTGCAGCGCCTCCGATCGATCAGACCACTGGCGGAGCGACTGCTCCCGAAGGCATGTACCGACGGGTTGGCGCGAAGGTTCAGCGAGATCCATCGGAAGAACCTTGCCAAGCCAAAGATGTCGGCCGAAGCGCGCGCGCTGCTGCTCGCCGGATACCACGACGATACGCGACGCCTCGAGAAGCGCATTAACCGCGATCTCTCCGCCTGGCTCCAGTGAAGGCGGCAACCCCTGCGGCCGGTGACATCACGCGGTCCGCGTGCGCGCCCTGCATTATCGCGAGTGTCCGTATGAATATCCTCAAGTTCATTGCCAAGCAGTCGCTGACCGCTCTCGGCGTCGAGGTCCGACGCGCGCCGAGGGCCGCAAGCGTATTGCCGAACGCGGACCAAGACCCACTCACCTCTCAGTACTGCGCCGACATGCAGCTCAAACCCACTGTGACGATGAAGCTCAGCGATGCCCGGGCGGGGATTGCCGGGTATGCCTACAATCTGGCTTCAGCGCATCCGCTGATCGCCGCGAGCCGCGCCGCCATGCGAAGCGAAACACGAGAGTCGGCTGAGGCCAGTATCCGGGAGATCCTCGCTGAATACTACAATCAGGTCCGTCCACAATCAGCGCTCGAAGTGGTCGGTCTCGGACCGGATGAGGCGCCGGGGCTCGTCGGGATACCTCTGCATCACTGGACGCTGCCATGGTCCGAACTGGACCCCGCGCAGACAGGACGACAGCGCCGGATTTGCCTGGAGGAGGAAGGGCTGGCGCGCAGGACGTTGGTGTCGATCGAGGACGGCTCTACGCACTACGGCCCGGTGAGCGACAGAAAACTCGCCCTCGAGACCACGCGCGTGGCCGATCTTATGGCCTCGTTTCACGCCTCCGGCTTCCGGCCCAGCGCCGCTTCTCCGATCGATGCCGTAGGGCTCAGGGTCGGTACCGGGTATCGCTGGTTCGTCGTGCAGGGCCACCACAGACTCGCGGTCTGCACGGCATTCGGCATTGATGCGGTGAGTGCTCGTATTGTCAGGATCGTCCGTAGGGAGGACGTCCAATACTGGCCCGGTGTCGTCGGCGCCACGTTCGCGGCGCCTGGAGCCCTCAAGCTGTTCGATCGCATCTATGCCGGTGAAGCATTTGACAGTGCGAGCCGGTGGGTCGAGGCGTGGCGCGATACGAAGGCAGGGCCCGACCAATCCAGTTCGCCTCGTCCCTCGATTGTCGCGGCCTGAAGCCTGGCGCGCATCTGTCAAGACTGCTGCCGAATCCGGCCCAACGAATAGTTTCGGGCGAATTACGAAATTCGATTGAAATATTCACCACAAAAAGGGGGCAGCCATGAATATTGCCGAGCTCCAATGGTTGGGCGGCGGTATCGAAGGATTGACCATTTCACCGTGGCCGATACTTCTGCCGCTGTCTGCGATCCTGTTCGTCATTGTCATGCTGCGGCCAACCGCCATCGGGATCACGGCCTTGGCGATCGCAGCGGCCGGCATCGGCGTGGTCCATCTAGAGGGGGGAGGCTTCGACGCCGCCATCGCGCTGATCACGGCCAGCGCCGTTCTGATCGCCCTGAGCGCACACGCCGCGTCCAGGAAGCTGGCGGAGCTGTCGGAGCGGCTCGTCTCCGCCGAGACAGCCATCCGGCAACTGGAGAGAGCCGACCAGCGACGGCGCATGATCGCGGCTCAGCAGCCACTTCGCGATCCGGCCCCGGTGCTGATGAACCTGCCGCAACGTGGTGGCGGCATGAACTCCATTCCCGAGATGGGGACGGTCGGTCCGTCGCCCGGCCGCAGCAATCACAAGCATCCCGAGCCGACCCGCTGATTCCGGGAACTGGACCGAGTTCGTCTGCGGCACAAATACGAGCGCTCTCGCCTTCGCACCCCTGACCATTTGGTAGCGCGGCTTTATACAGCGAGATCTCCATGACAGACCTCAATATCTCGACGGGCGGAACGGCTCCGCGGCTCCCGTTCGTACAAACGCCGTCGTTCTCCGGCGGCGCGGACCTGGTTCGCGGCTCCTCGATCTTTCTGGCGGTACTACTCGACACCTTCGCAATCGCTGCCGCTGCCGTGATCGCGGACTGGTACCGCTTTGGCGGAGGCGGGTTCGCGGAGAATCCGAAGTTGGTCTACATCGTGTTCCCGGTCTATCTCCTGACGGCATGGGCCACCGGCGGCTACCGGCTTTCGCTTCTCAGGCTGCCCACGACATCGGTACAGCGGGCGATCTTGTGTTTGGCCATCGCCGCGACGCTTTCGCTCGCTGCCGCGTTCACCTTCAAGGCGACCGCGACGTTCTCCAGGCTCGAGACGCTGAGCTTCCTCGGGGCTGCGACAATAGCCTTGGCGGCTGCCCGACTGACGATTGCTTCTTTCATGGCCCGGCGGAGCGGGCAGCTCGACCCGAAGGTGGTGCTGCTCGGTGACGAGGCGCTGTTCGCGGCAAAGGTCTCGGGGGTCGCTGACGTCATCAATGTGCGTGCACGGAAATGGCAGCCTGCGGAGAACGATCCCGACTTCCTGTGCGGACTGGCTGCTACGCTCGGCGAAGCAGACCGGATCGTGCTGTGCTTCGATCGCGAGGACGATAGGCGCCGATGGGCGCGCGTCATGCGGCACTGTGGGCTAGAAGCGGAAGTTCTCGATCCGAACCTGTCCGAACTCGATCCTGTGGGAATTGGCTGGTTCGGAATGGTTCCGACGCTCGTGGTCTCCCGAGGGCCGTTGACGTTTGGCGAGCGGACATTGAAGCGAACGCTCGACCTGGTGCTGGTGCTGCTCGCGATTCCGATCGTTGTGCCAGTGGTGCTGATGCTGGCGGTCCTGGTAAGGCTCGACTCACCCGGGCCGGCATTCTTCGTGCAGAAGCGTGTCGGTATTCATAATCGCCAGTACTATTGCTTCAAGCTGCGGACGATGTGCAGCGATCGGTGCGATGCGTCCGGAGAACAATCCACCGGTCGCAACGATCCACGTACGACGCGGCTCGGGAGCCTCCTGCGCCGTACCAGCCTCGATGAGCTGCCGCAGCTTTGGAACGTGCTCCGGGGTGAGATGAGCCTCGTTGGGCCACGGCCTCACGCGTTGGGGTCGCGGGCGGATGGCGAACTGTTCTGGGATGTCGTTCCCGGATACTGGAGGCGCCATTCCATGAAACCCGGCCTGACAGGATTGGCGCAAGTCCGTGGCTATCGAGGATCTACCGAGCGCCAGGAAGATATCGTCAATAGAGTGAATTCTGATCTGGAGTACATATGCTCTTGGTCGATATGGCTCGATCTAAGAATAATGGTAAGAACGATTTCAGTATTACTTCATCGAAACGCGTTCTAGGTTTAACCATTGTGCGGGGCGATTTGCCTGCGCATGCAATTCGACAAAGGAAGAGGTTCCAGCAATGTCCGTCTGCTCGCTGACGCCTGACCCTCCGGTCTGTTCACTCGCGACCAAGGCGCCGGACGTACGTCGCTTGCGGAGGGATCGATCCGCCCCGCGCATGTTGGCAATCGCGCTGGTGATATTGTCTGTCGCCTGGGGTACGGGCTCTTCAGCCGCCGAGGGCTACAGCCTCGATGCCGGCGACCGCATACGCGTATCGGTGATCGGCGAGCCCGAGTATCCGCTTGAACTTACGGTCGATGACCGGGGGGCGATCACGCTTCCGCTGCTGGGCGAAGTCACCGCGCGCGGCCGGCCCGCTTCGGATCTTGCGCACGCCATTCAGGTCGCCCTCCAGCAGGCAGACCTGATGCGCAATCCGTTCGTGCAGGTGGACGTTCTCGAGTTTCGGCCGTTCTTCATTTCAGGAGCCGTCGGAAGTCCCGGTTCCTATCCGTTCCGGCCCGGGATCACGGTTCGGCATGCCCTGGCGATCGCGGGCGGGTTCAAGCCTCCCGCCGTGGGAGACACCGCGCCGGCGCTGCGGATTGCAGACCTGAGAGGCGAGCGGGCGGGGCTGTTGATAGAGGAGTTTCGACTGCGCGTTCGACTCGAGCGTCTGAATGCCGAAGTCCGGGGTCAGGACGAGTTCGTCGCGCCGGCCGATGCTCCCGCAGATATGTCGCCGACTCTGATACGGGACGTGGTCGCGTCCGAGCGGGATCAGATGGAGGCGTGGCGGCGATCGTTCGCCAGTCAGCTCTCATATCTCGAAACGTCGCTCTCCCGGGCCCAGGCGGACCTGGAGAGACAGGGCAGGGTGCGCGAGGAGCGGGAGAATGCGGCGAGCTTCCAGTTGAAGCAGCTGGAGACGGCACGAACTCTCCACGAAAAGGGGTTGGTGACCAATACCAACCTGCTGACCGCTGAAAGGACACAGAACAGCTATCGCGTCGATGTCGCCGAGGCCGAGGTGGACGAAGCGAGAGTCCGCCAGGAGATTCTCAACCTGGAGAATGAATTGCGCCGGAGACAGGAGGAGCGTCGCCTCGACATCATCGGCCAGATCCAGGACACCCAGCTCGAACTGGGCAAAGTCCAGAGCAACCTTCGCTACGTCAGCGACAAGCTGCTGTTCGTCTCAAGCTATGGCGAGCACCGCAGCTTCGACGAGTTGCAGGGAGCCATCCGCGTCGTCGTCCATCGCGGCACAAAGGACGG
>JAEYRQ010000176.1 GCA_023435545.1 Pseudomonadota bacterium
GGTCGTAGCGCTCCGAGAGGATGCGCGGCTCCCATTCCGCCGCGATCTCCGGCTGCTGGCGCAGCGTCGGCACCGCGGCGAAGGTCATGGTGACGGGGCAGAGCACGCCGATCTCGGCGAAGTTGTAGAGGAAGTGCAGCCCGGCCCGCGCGACGAACACGCCCGCCCTCGGGTCGGCGAAGGGCAGCGCGTGGATGTCCTCGGCGATCGCCTTGCCGAGCAACTCGTGATAGCTCGGGTGGAACTCGACCTCGTCGATCCGGTTGCCGAAGCGATCGTGGGTCTTCAGCACCGGCGTGTAGGTGTTGGCCAGACGCGCGAGTTCCTGGGTCCGGCCGCTCGCCACCCATTCGCCCAACTCGACCAGCCTGGATCGCGCCCAGCCGCCGCCCTCGCGCTCGACGGCTTCGCCCAGCGCCGCATCGTGCAGGAAAGCGTTGAAGCCCTCCAGCGGCGGCACCTGATTCATCACCTCGTGCGTCGCGCCGGAATCGCGCATCACCCTGACCTCCCTTGTCCGCCGGCCCCGTCCACCGGCTGCCTCCGGCAGGCTCATTCTACCCGAAAGGATGACAGAAGACGGGCGGCATCCCGCCGCTGCCGGCCGCGATGCTCAAACAGAGCCCAGCAGCGTCCCGGGGGGCCTCAATCGTCCAGACCTTCCAGGCAGATCATCGAGAGCAGCGCGGTTGCCACATGCGTCTCCCGATCCGGCTCGATGCCGTAGACGTCGGAGCGGCAGACCGTCAGCGTCCGCCCAGGCTTGACCACCCTGCCCCGCGCCACCAGCCGCTCGCCCCGCGCGGGATTGATCAGGTTGATCTTGAATTCCGTCGTCAACACGCCGGTCCCCTTGGGATAGAGCGACAGGGCCGCATAGCCCGCCGCCGAGTCGGCGATCGAGGTCGTCGTCCCGGCGTGAAAGAAGCCGTGCTGCTGGGTCAGTTCCGGCGCATAAGCCATCGACAGGTCGATCTCGCCGGGCGCGGCATGCGCGATCTCGATGCCGAGAAGCCGCATGAACGCCTGCCGCCCGAAGCTCGCCCTGACGCGCGGCTCCCAGTCCGGATCGCGTGGCTCGAAACTGCTCATTCCCGCCCTCCCCTTATGGCCTTCAGACGCTGCCGACAGCCGTCCTCGACGGAATCGAGGTCCGCCAGCGTCTGCTCGATGTCCCGCTTCTTCTGCTCCAGTTCCGCGCGCCGCCCAGCGATCTTGGCAATTAGCAATTCGAGCTGACCGACCTCGCCGGGCGCCTCGCCGTACATGTCGACGATCTCGCGGATCTCCGCGAGAGAGAACCCCAGCCGCTTGCCCCTGAGCACCAGCATCAGCCGCGTGCGGTCGGCAGCCCGGTAGAGCCGCGTCCGCCCCCGCCTGATAGGGGCGATCAACCCTTCCTGCTCGTAGAAGCGGAGCGTGCGGGTGGTCACTCCCAGTTCGCGGGTGAGTTCGGTGATGGTGAACAGCGGGCGAATGGGAACGTCCTCGCTCCTTCAATGACGAGGGTGATGATTTTTGACTTTGACGTAAAAGTCAATCCAACTGAAAATCTTTTCTTTTTCAACATGATAGCGACTTGCGTTGTCGAGTATGGCGACCCGAGGACAGGCAAGCGCAATGCGCACGCAGCCTTGAAGGCCGTGAGGCGAGGCGTCGAATGGGAGCTGGTCGTCGGGTCGCCTCTGGCGATGGCGTGCAGGAGTCTCAGTACCTGCCTTGCAGGAACATCCGCCAGTCGGTCTGGCTGCCCACGAAGGCGTTGCGGTCCACATCGCCCTGGATGCCCGGCACCCGGCCCGTCGCCGTGTATTGCCAGAATGTCCAGCGGCGGTGGCCATATCGGGTGCTGGGATGGCCTGCAACGCTGCGCACCCAGAAGTGATGCCCGGTGAAGGCGTCGACCAGACGATCGCGGTGGAAATCGACGGAGGTGTAGATCACCGGCCGTTTGCCGTACCAGCGCTCGGCGCCATCGAGGAAGACCTGCATCTCGCGCAGGATCTCGTCGCGCTTCGGCTGACGGCGGCATGTCTTCGATTCGCCGACCCACTCCATGTCCAGAACCGGCGGCAGCGCGTTTGGATCGCGCGGCACGTTCTGGATAAACCAGTCGAGCTGCTCCTGCCCGGTGCGGCACATGTACCAGAAATGATAGGCACCACGTGGAACACCGGCCTCTGCTGCGGCGATCCAGTTCGTCATGAACATCGGGTCGAGGTGATCGCCACCTTCGGTCGACTTGATCCAGGCAAACGCTACACCGCTATGGGCAACCGTGCGCCAGTCGATATCTCCCTGCCAGCGGGAGATGTCGATGCCGTGGACCGGGAAGTCCTGCGGGGTCGGGATCGGTGGTTCGAAGCTCGCGCAGGATGCCGTCATCGCAAGTGCTCCAGCCGCGACGAGCCGCAGCGCAGTGCTGCGCACGATTTGCAGTATGCCAGACGGCTTCGCCATGAAGTGACCGCACCCGGTTGCCAAGGGACAACCTCCGCCGGTCGCCCAACCCTGCCCTAACCAGCCTGTTGCCGGTTAACGGAAGGTAACCCGAATCACAAAATTGCCGATGCCGGCATTACATTTTTGTAAGGCATGCGGGGTGGTGGGTCGGCAGGCGCCTATCGCGCGTACTGCACGAACGGCGTCTTGCGCGCGAGGCTGTCATACAGTCGGCGCGCCGTGGCATTGTTCTCCTGGGTTGACCAGTAGACGCGCCCGGCACTGCGTTCGTCGGCAGCCCGATAGACAGCTTCGATCATTGCCCTGCCCGCGCCCGTCCCACGCGCGGCCGGGTCGACGAACAGATCCTCCAGGTAGCAGTAGGGGCCGTCGGACCATGTCGACGGGTGGAACAGATAGTGGCAGATGCCGATCATCCTCCCGCCGTCGAAGGCGGCGATGCCATGCAGGTCGAACTGCGGATCCAGGAGGCGCGACCAGGTCCGTTCCGTGATCTGCCGTGGCAGGGGTTCCTCGTAGAAGTCGAGATAGCCCTGCCACAGCCCGTCCCATGCCGCCCTGTCGCCCGGCTCCAGACCGCGCACGACGGGACGGCCAGTGCTCACGACACGGCGGCCCGCAGCCGCTCGACCACGAAATCGACCTCACGGTCCTCCAGGTCGCCGTGAATCGGCAGGCTCACCACCTCTTCCGCCAGCCGCTCGCTGACAGGCAGCCGCAGCCCCTCCGGCACCCATTGGCCGAAAGCGGGATGGCGGTGCAGCGGAACCCGGTAAGACAGCCCCGAGCCGACCCCGGCCTGCGAGAGGCGCTCGCGCACGGCGTCCCGGTCGTCCACGCGGACCGTATAGAGCGCCCAGGCGCTTGACCGCCCTTGCGGGACGTGCGGAACGAGGAATTCGCCAGACAGGGCCGCCGTATAGGCGTCGGCCACCTCCTGCCGGCGCTGAAGCTCCTCGGCGAATGCCTCCAGCTTCACCAGCAGCACAGCGGCCTGGATCGTGTCCAGCCGTCCGGTCATGCCGATCCTCAGCGCCTCGTCGCCGGAACCCTGCCTCCCGTGCGTACGGATCATCCGCACCGCCTCGGCCAGATCGTCGTCCTCGGTGAAGATCGCGCCGCCGTCACCATAGGCGCCCAGCGGCTTGGTCGGGTAGAAGCTGGTCGCGGTGATCGGGGCCAGCGTCCCCACCCGGCGGTTGCCGAGCCCGCCGCCGAAGCTCTGCGCGGCGTCCGCCAGCACCGTCATGCCATGCTTCGCCGCAATCGCCAAAATGGCCTCGTAGTCGGCCGGGAGCCCGTAGAGATCGACCGGCATCACCACGCGCGGCACCAGCCTGCCTTCGCGCAGGACGGTCTCGACGGCGGCCTCGAAGGCGGCAGGGTCGAGGTTGAAGCTGCGCTCGTCGACATCGACGAAGACCGGCGTCGCGCCAAGCGGGGCGATCGCGGCGGCGGAGGCTGAAAAGGTGAAGCCCGGCACCAACACCGCATCGCCGGGACCGACGCCGATCGCCATCAGCGCCATGGTTAGCGCATCGCGTCCACTGGAGACGGCGATCGCGTGGCGCGCGCCGCAGAAGGCGGCCAGATTGCGCTCCAGTTCCTCGACCTCCGGGCCGAGGATGAATTGGCCGTGCATCAGCACCTGGTCGATCCTGTCCTCGATCCTGGTCCCGAGGCGCTCGCGCTGCCTCGCCAGATCGTAGAGGCCGACCGAGGTCACCGGCATGTCCGCGACCAGGGTCGCAATGGAACTCGCTGTAGCCACGCTAATCCATTCCTTCTGTCGGGCCGCTCATGCGCCGAGTTGCGCCTCGACGCGGGCCCTGTGGTTTCGAATGCTCTCGGTGATGCGGGTCGCCACGCCCAGTGCCTCCCGGCCGACACGCCCGTCCACCGTAGGCTTGCGGCCGAAGCGTATGCAGTCGACGAATTCGGCGATCTCGTTGGCGAGACTGTCCTCGCGCGGGATGTCCCACGATTCCGCGACGATTGCATCTGCGCCATCCGTCGCAGGATCGCCGTTGCGGGTCAAACGGGTCAGGCTGTGGGCAACGAAGTCGCAGACCATGTAGCTGTCGGGCTGGAACAGACGGATTTGCCGCTCGGTCTTCGAGGCGATGCGGCTTGCGGTGATGTCGGCGACCGCGCCGTTGGCGAAGGTCAGGCGGGCGTTGGCGATGTCCTCGCTGTCGTTGAGGACCGGTGCGCCCAGCGCCTGCAGGGATTCGACCGGCGCGCCGACCAGCCCGAGCACGAGATCGATGTCGTGGATCATCAGGTCGAGAACGACGTCGACATCGGTTGCGCGCGGCTTCCAGGGCGAGATCCGCCGGCTTTCGATGAACAGCGGATGCGTCACCTTCCCCGACAGTGTCCGGAACGCGGCCGAGAACCGCTCGATGTGCCCGACCTGGAGCACCACCCCCCGCTCGTCGGCCATCGCCACCAAGCGGTCGGCGCTTGCCACGTCGTCGGTGATCGGCTTTTCGATCAGGACGTGGATGCCCGCCTCGATGAAGTCCCTTGCCACGTCGAAATGCTGGGACGTCGGCACGGTGATCGAGACCCCGTCGACCCGGCCGATCAGTGCCCGATAGTCGGTTTCGGCCGCACCGCCGAACTCGGCCGCGACGGCCTCCGCCCGGGCACGGTCGACGTCGCACGCCGCGACGAGATCGCAGTCGGCATTGGCCGCATGATGCCTGGCGTGGAAGCGACCGAAATAGCCGAGGCCGACCACTGCAGTGCGAGGGCGAAGGTGCATGTCGCCCTCATGGCACTTCGCGCCTACAGAAGCAAGACCGTGGCGAGACCCAGAAAAGCAAAGAATCCAACAACATCTGTAACAGTCGTGAGGAACACGCTGGAGGCGATCGCCGGATCGGCCCCGACCTTGTCGAGGACGACGGGAATCGCGAAGCCGAACATGCCGGCGCAGAACAGGTTGAACACCATCGCCATCGAAATGACGCCGCCAAGCTGGGGGTCGGAGAACCAGACGCCGGCCACGACCCCGATGAATAAGGCGAAGATAATGCCGTTCAGGAGACCCACGAGCATCTCGCGCAGGAACACCCGCCGGCGGTTGTAGCCGCCGAGATCTCCGGTCGCGAGCGCACGCACGGTGACCGTCATCGCCTGGGTGCCGGCATTGCCGCCCATCGAGGCGACGACGGGCATCAGAATGGCGAGCGCCACCATCTTCTCGATCGAGGCGTCGAACAGTCCGATCACCGAAGCCGCCACCAGCGCCGCGCCGAGATTGAGCAGCAGCCACGGAAAGCGGCTGCGCGCGGTGTAGAAGACCGTGTCAGAGATCTCCTCGTCGCCGACGCCGGCAAGGCCGCGGATGTCCTCCTCCGCCTCCTCCTGAATGACGTCGACGATGTCGTCGAAGGTCAGCACCCCGACCAGCCGGTCGCTCTCGTCGACGACCGCGGCCGACACCAGGTTGTAGCGCTCGAACAGCTGCGCCGCCTCCTCCTGGTCCATCTCGGCGCGAACCGTGTGGACCGGGGCGTCCATGATCTTCTCGATCGGCACCGGCCGCTTGGTGCGCAGGAGCCGGTTCAGCGCGACGCGGCCGATCGGCTTGAAGGCGGGATCCACCACGACGATCTCGTAGAACTCGTCGGGAAGGTCGTCGGCCTCGCGCATGTAGTCGATCGTCCGGCCGACCGTCCAGAACGGCGGCACCGCGATCAGGTCAGTCTGCATGCGCCGGCCGGCGCTCTCCTCCGGGAAGTCGAGACTGCGCCTCAGGAGCGCGCGCTCGAACTCCGGCATCTGTGCCAGGATCTCCGCCTGCTCCTCGTCGTCGAGATCCTCGAGAATGTAGACCGCGTCATCGGAATCGAGCTCCCGGACGCCTTCGGCGACCGCGGCGCTCGGCAGGCTCTCCAGGAGCTGCTCGCGGATGGTGTCGTCGACCTCGGTCAGCACCGCATAGTCGAAGTCGGCTCCCAGCAGCTCGATGAAGCGCGGCCGTTCCTCCTGCTGGAGCATCTCCAGGAGGTCGGCGATGTCGGCTTCGTGCCGGTCGGCGCAAAGCACGCGCAGCGCCGCGTCGTCTCCGGCCGCAACCGCGTCTCGGACCGCCTCCACGAACGCGTCGGCAATCGCGCCAGTATGGTCACGCACGGGCGCGGCGATATCGGCTTCCACCGGCGCCTGATGCTCCGGATGCTCCTGCACGATCGACTCCCTGATTTGACCGGGTCGTCCGCGCACCGGTCATCGCCCTTGTACCCGAACGGGGGAGACCGGCATAGCCGAAGTGGCGGCTAACTTGGCTCAGGGCGAGAGAAGTGCCTCGACTTCGGCGCCGATCGCCAACGACGCCGTCAGGCCTGGGGATTCGAAGCCGTAGAGGTTGACGAGGCGGTCCCCGCAAGGGCGATCGATGCGGAAGTCCGGTGCCGCCGCTGCGTTGATCTTGACCCGGATGCCCGCGTAATCGGGATACAGCGCACCGTCCGGCAGGCCGGGCCAGTAACTTCGGATCGCGGCGTAGAAGGGTTCCGCGCGTGCCGGATCGACCGCGTAGTCGAGGTGGTCCACCCATTCGACGTCCGGCCCGAACCGGGCGCGGCCGGCCATGTCGAGCGTCAGATGCACGCCGAGCCCACCGGGCTCGGGCAGCGGATAGATCAGCCGCGAGAACGGGCAGCGACCGTCGAAGCCGAAATAGTTGCCCTTGGCGTAGGCCACCGTCGGTATCGTCGCGGCTGGCACCCCCTCGATCGCTGCCGAGACGGCGTGGGCGGACAGGCCGGCGGCGTTGACGACATGCCTCGCCCGCAACGCGAACGGCTCGTCCCCGCCGAACTCCAAAACCACGCCATCCGTCTCGATCCGGCCGGAGGAGACCGGTGTCCGGAACGCGAATGCCGCTCCCGCGGCCTCGGCATCGCCCTGCAGCGACAGCATGAAGGCGTGGCTGTCGACGATTCCCGTGGAGGGGGACATCAGCGCCGCGGCGACATCGAGGGCCGGTTCGAGTTCCAGCGTCCGATGCCGGTCGAGATCCAGAAGATCACGGACACCATTGGACTCCGCCCTCGCCCGAATTCCGGCGAGCCTCTGCACCTGCTCCGGCGTCGAGGCGACGATCAGCTTGCCCGACCGGCGATACGGCACGCCATGCTCCTCGCAATAGGCGTAGAGCATGTCCCGACCGGCTACACACAGCCGCGCCTTCAGGCTGCCGGCCGGATAGTAGATGCCGGCGTGGATCACCTCGCTGTTGCGGCTCGAGGTGATGGACCCGATCAGGCCTTCGGCCTCCGCAACGATGACTTCGCGCCCCGCCAGCGCCAGCGCACGGGCAACCGCGAGCCCGATGACGCCGGCACCGACCACGACGCACTCGACGCGGTCCATGCCTCAGGATACCCACGCGCTGATGGCTGAAAAGAAAAAACCCCTGTCCGTCAAAAGACTGTCAGGGGTTCTTGATGGTGCGGTCGAGAAGACTCGAACTTCCACGGGGTCTCCCCCACAGCGACCTCAACGCTGCGCGTCTACCAATTCCGCCACGACCGCATTGCTCGCCGCGACCGACCGGCCGCGGACAGGGCCGTCATGTAGCAAACACGTTGCGGTCGAACAAGGGCCTCGCTCGCGGTGGCGCGCGGACGCCGGAACCGTCAGACCCGCCGGCGATCCGGCGCGAGCGGCAGCATGCGGGTGATCGAGACCGTGATCTTCTCGCCCTGGACGAGGACTTGCCCCTCCGCGATCGGCACATTGTTGGCGAGCAGCACGACGTCGTCAGATTCGCGGGCTTCCAGCGCGATCACGGCGCCGCGCCCCATGCGCAGCAGCTGATGCACCGGCATGCTGGCGGAGCCGAGCTGCACGGCGAGGTCGACTGAAACATTTTCGACTGTGGACATTGTTCCGCCGACCGCTGCGAACCCCTATATCGGTAACGGGGCGATCCTGCTGCGGGCATGGTTAGCGGATGGTTAATCCACAAACGGTCGAAGACGTCGCGAGCGGTCCGTACCGCGTCGAATGGCGTATCACGGATGCGCCCGTCGGCTACCTCGAGGCCGTCGCCGAAATGGAGGCCCGCGCGGCCGGCATCGCCGCGGGCCTGGCTCCCGAGCTGGTCTGGCTTCTAGAGCATCCGCCGCTCTACACGGCCGGCACCAGCGCCGAGGACGGAGAACTGATCGATCCGCGGTTTCCCGTCCACCGGACCGGCCGCGGCGGCCGGTGGACCTATCATGGCCCCGGCCAGCGCATCGCCTACGTCATGCTGGACCTCAACGCGCGCGGCCGCGACGTCCGTCGATTCGTCACCGGGCTGGAGACCTGGCTCATCCGGACCCTCGCCGAGTTCGCCGTCCGCGGCGAGGTCCGGCACGACCGGGTCGGCGTCTGGGTCAGACGGCCGGACAAGGGGCCGGGCGTCGAGGACAAGATCGCCGCCATCGGCATCCGCGTCCGCCGCTGGGTGACCTTCCATGGGATCGCGCTCAACGTCGAGCCCGACCTGGAGCATTTCGGTGGCATCGTGCCCTGCGGCATCGCCCTGCACGGCGTGACCAGCCTGGCGGACCTCGGCCACGTCGTCTCCATGCCGGAGGTCGACATGGTCCTGAAGAACACCTTCGAGGAGGTGTTCGGCCCGCTCAGCCCGTCGGAAGGACGCTGAAGCCGTCCGGGATGGCCCCGCCTTCCGCCAGGATTTCGACCTGTGAGACACGGGCATCGCGCGGTCCGGACCGGCAGCGCTCCAGCATCTCGGCCACACGCGTCGCCTCTCCGGCGAACAGCGCCTCCACGGCGCCGTCCCGCCGGTTGCGCACCCAGCCAGACAGACCGAGCACCTCCGCCTGCTCCCGGGTCCAGGCGCGGTAGTAGACGCCCTGGACGAGGCCTTCGATCCGAACGTGGACGGTGCGCATCGCGGCCGCCCCTTCAGGCGTCCTGCTGCTTCGCCTTGCGAGGCTTCGATCCCGTCGAGGCGGACACCCCCTTGCGCGGACGTCCCGCAGAAGCCGACGCAGACTTTGGGGCGGCGGCCGCCGTCTTGCGCACCGGCTTGGGCGGCGCAAGCAGGGCGCGCTCGTCGTCGACGATGTAGTCGCGGATCACCGGCACCGCATCACGCTCCCGGGACAGGAGAAGCTGGAACACCATGTTCGAGCCGTGCAGGAAGCCGAGCTCCACGGCCGAGAGGTAGAACTCCCACATGCGGCAGAAGCGCTCGTCGTAGATCGCCTTTGCCGCCTCGCGGTTCGCCGCGAAGCGCTCGCGCCAGTGGCGGATCGTCCAGTAGTAGTGCAGCCTGAGAATCTCGGTGTCGCACGCCCACAGCCCAACCCGTTCCAGTGAGGCGAACACCTCCGACAGCGCCGGCACGTAGCCGCCGGGAAAGATGTACTTGCGGATGAACGGCCCGGTCGTGCCCGGCGGCGTCATCCGGCCGATCGCGTGGATCATCGCGAAGCCGTCGTCGACCAGCAGATCCCGGACCTTGCCGAAATACTCGTCGAAGTGGTTGACCCCGACATGCTCCATCATGCCGACCGAGACCACCCGGTCGAACCGCCCGGTCAGCTCGCGGTAGTCGCGCTCGAAGAACGTCACGCGGTTGGCGACGCCCGCCTCCTCCACCCGCTGGCGGGAGACGCGGATCTGCTCCGGCGAGACGTTGATCGCGGTCACCTCGGCGCCGAGCTTCGCCAGCTGGATCGCCAGCGACCCCCAGCCCGAACCGATCTCCGCCACCCGCATGCCCGGCTCGAGCCGCAGCTTGGCAGCGATGTGGAGTAGCTTGGCGACCTGCGCCTGTTCCAGCGTGTCGGTTTCGGGATCGCGGAAATAGGCGCAGGAATAGTTCAGCCCCTCGTCGAGGAACAGCCGATAGAGGTCCTCGGAAAGGTCGTAGTGATGGCGCACGTGTCTGGCGGCCACGCCGAGCGGATTGGCCTGCTGCCAGCGCTTCAGCCCCCGCCAGGCGCGGCGCAGCAGCTTCTGCGAGCCGGCCGAGGCCAGCCCCGAACGGTTGACCGAGAACAGTTCGAGGAAGCCGTGGACGTTGGAGCCGTCCTCGAAGGTCAGCGTGCCGTCCATGTAGGCTTCGGCCGCCACGAGTTCCGGGTTGAGCGCGAGCTTCCAGTCGAGCGCCTTGTCGTGGAGGCGCACGGTCACGGTCGGTCCGTCCTCGCCGCTGCCGAATTCGTGCAGGCCGCCCTCTGCATCGTAGAGACGCATGCAGCCGTTACGGATGAACTTCTTCAGAAGACCCGGCAGAAACCGCATGAATCCCTCCTCGCGCGCGGCGGAGGTTAGCACCGGGAGCGGCATTCGGCGAACCCTGCCGGCGCGCAATTGTGCTACGATGCCGTCAAAAGGTTGTACCGCCGGAACAGCAGATGGCCGAACCCGCCGCCCACCACATGTCGGTCGAGGAATTCTTCCTCTGGCAGGAGCGCCAGACCGAGAGGTTCGAACTGGTCGACGGCATCCCCGTGCCCTTGCGGGCGATGACCGGCGCGAGCCGCCAGCACGACCGGATCACGGTCAATCTTGTGGGCGAACTCCGAAACAGGCTCCGCGGCAAGCCGTGCGTGACCTTCACGCCCGACACCGCGGTCCGGACCAGGCCCGGAACGCTCCGCCGGCCTGATGCCGGCGTCGATTGTGGTCCCTTCAGACCGGACGAGCGTGTGGCCAGCGAACCAACCCTGGTGGTCGAGGTGCTGTCGCCCTCGACGCGCGCTACCGACCTGTTCCAGAAGACCGACGAATTCCGCAACGTCGCGACGATCGCCTACATCCTGCTAATCGAGCCGAATGAAGCCCGGGTGCTGCTGCGCGCGCGCGATGAAGAAGGCAATTGGCACGATCACCTGATCGAGGGGCTCGATGCAGCGGTCGACCTGCCCCGGCTCGGCATCTCGCTACCGCTGGCGGAGATCTATGCCGACGTCCCCCTTCGCCCGCGCCCGCGACTGCTCGAGGGCTTCGACGAGGACGGCCAGCCGGTCTACTGGTTCGAGGAGCCGGAGGAAACGCTGGGGCCCGCGGAGCGGTAGCCAGTCCGCAGCCCGGCCCCGCCGGTCGTCATTCCGGTCCGCCCGGCCCCCTCAGCATCTCCAGAACCGCCGGCGCCAGATCTCCGACCGATCCGATCCGCCGGTCCGGCCGGCATTCGGCGAACTCCGCGTCGGTGCCGTAGCCCCACTCAACGGCGATGCAGCGCACCCCGTTGGCGCGGGCGCCGATGACGTCGTGCCTGCGGTCACCGACCATCACCGCGCGGGCCGGATCGACCCGTTCTGCATCGATGATATGGGCAATCAGGTCGGTCTTGTGGTTGTTCCGGCCGTCGAGTTCCGAGCCGTGCGCCGCGTCGAACAATGGCATCAGGCCGAAATGCTCGAGGATCTGGACGGCGTAGAAGCGCGGCTTCGAGGTAGCCAGCACGATCCGCACGCCTTCGCGGCGCAGATCCGAGATCGCCTCGGGAATACCGTCGAACACCGCGTTCTCGAACAACCCCCTCTCGCCGAAGCGATGCCGGTAATGCCCGAGCGCGGCTTCCGCCTTCTCCTCGTCGCCGCCGAACACGGCGCGGAAGCTCTCGATCATCGGCGGGCCGATATAGGAGCGAAGCGTTGCCTCGTCCGGCTCCGACACCCCGAACTGCGCCAGCGCGTGGACGACCGACCGGCTGATCCCTTCGTATGGCTCGGTCAGCGTCCCGTCGAGGTCGAGCAGGACGGCGGGCGCGATGCTCACGCGAACTCCATGATGACGGCGTCGACCGCCAGGCTGTCGCCCGGCTTCGCGTGGATCTTCGAGACCGTCGCGTCGCGCTCGGCCCGAAGCACGTTCTCCATCTTCATCGCCTCGACGATCGCCAGCGTCTCGCCGGCCTTCACCTCCTGCCCCTCCGCGACGGCGACCGAGACCACCAGGCCCGGCATCGGGCAGAGCAGCAGCTTCGAGGTATCGGCCGCGACCTTCTCCGGCATCAGCGCGGCAAGCACGGCTTCGACTTCTGTGAACACATCGGCATTCACCGACACGCCACGATGCGCGAGAGCGTAGCCGGTCAGTGTCGGCTTCACCTGCACCGAGACCGCCTCGCCGCCGAAGGTGCCCGTCCACACCGGCTGGCCCGGTATCCAGTGCGAATGCAGGTGCACCGGACCGCCGTCATCGTCGAAGGCGACGGTGAAATCCGGCAGCTCGCCCGACACGGTGAGGCGGATCTCCCGGCCCTCGAAACGGACCACGCGCCGGTTCGGGAACCGGTAGCCGCCGACCTTCACCTGGCCGGAGATCGAGCGGCGGCGCGAATTGTGCAGATGGTCGATGCAGGCCCCCACCGCGGCGACGACCCGCTCCGCCTCGCCGTCCGGCTCGCGCGGGTGGAACCCGTCCGGATACTCCTCGGCGATGAAGCCGGTCGACAGGTTGCCCTCGATCCAGCGCGGATGCTCCATAAGCGCCGAGAGGAACGGGATGTTGTGCTGGATGCCGTCGATGTGGAAGGCGTCGAGCGCCTGGCTCATGTGACGGATCGCCGAGCGCCGGTCGGGACCATGCGTGACCAGCTTGGCGATCATCGGGTCGTAGAACATCGAGATCTCGCCGCCCTCCTCGACGCCGGTGTCGATGCGCACGGTCAGGCCCTTGTCGGTCAATCCCTCCTCGGGCGGGCGGTAGCGCACCAGCCGGCCGATCGAGGGCAGGAAGTTGCGGTACGGGTCCTCGGCATAGACGCGCGATTCGACCGCCCACCCGTTCAGGCGAATGTCCTCCTGGCGGAACGGCAACGCCTCGCCCGCGGCGACCCGTATCATCTGCTCGACGAGGTCGATCCCGGTGACGAGTTCGGTGACAGGGTGCTCGACCTGTAGCCGGGTGTTCATCTCCAGGAAGAAGAACGACTTGTCCTGGCCGGCGACGAACTCCACGGTGCCGGCCGAGTAGTAGCCGACCGCCTTGGACAGCGCGACCGCCTGTTCGCCCATCGCGCGGCGCGTCTCCGGGTCGAGCAGCGGCGACGGCGCCTCCTCGACGACCTTCTGATTGCGCCGCTGGATCGAGCATTCCCGCTCGCCGAGATAGACGACGTTGCCGTGCTTGTCGCCGAGCACCTGGATCTCGACATGGCGCGGGTTGACGATGAACTTCTCGATGAATACGCGATCATCGCCGAACGACGACTTCGCCTCGGACTTCGACCGGGCGAAACCCTCGAGCACCTCGGATGCCGTCCAGGCGACGCGCATGCCCTTGCCGCCGCCGCCGGCAGACGCCTTGATCATCACCGGATAGCCGATCTCCTCGGCGATCTCGACGGCGCGCTCCGGCGTCTCGATCACGCCCAGGAACCCCGGCACCGTTGAAACGCCCGCCGCGTCCGCCGCCTTCTTCGATTCGATCTTGTCGCCCATAGCTTCGATGGCGCCGATCGGCGGGCCGATGAAGGTGATGCCGGCCGCATCGAGAGCCCGCGCGAACCCTGCATTCTCGGAGAGGAAGCCGTATCCGGGATGCACCGCCTCGGCGCCGGTCTGGCGGCAGGCTTCTATGATCCTGTCCCCGATGAGATACGATTCGGCTGCCGGCGGCGGGCCGATATGGATCGCCTCATCGGCCATGTCGACGTGCAGGGCATCCTTGTCGGCATCGGAATAGACCGCGACGGTCGCGATACCGAGCCTGCGGGCGCTGCGGATCACGCGGCAGGCGATCTCGCCGCGGTTGGCGATCAGAATCTTCGAGAACATGTGGCCGGAACGCCCCTTGCTGGCGCTGACAGTCCTGTGTGCACGGTCTTTTAGTCGCGGTGGGCAGGCCCGTAAATGCCTGCGGGCCAACCTTCTAGCCTTGCGGCGACAATAGCGGCAGCATTTCCCCGGGTGCGCACGCGACTGCCGTACCACGTCATGGTCCGCGTCACGTTGTGGATGTTGCCGCAATTCACCCGGCGTTCCGCAGCCAATGGTTGCGATCTTCTCGGCGAACCCTATTCTGTACAAATCGACCAGTCCCGCAGACGCTGGTCGTAGGCTGAAATTGCGTCAGTCGGCCCCGTCGGTCCATGACCGGCGGGGTTTGACGTTTGGGACGGACGCCACAGTACTGAGCGACTGTTGCGCTTTTCGCTACAGCCCGTTGAGCGGACACGCCGTTGTAAACGGGGAGCGAGACCCGACATCTGCGACATCTCAATTCAACCACTCGAGGTTCGTCATGGCCAACAGCGCCGGACTGCACCACGTCACCGCCGCGGCCACCACCGCGCGCGGAAATGTCCGCTTCTACACCCGCGAACTCGGCCTGCGGCTGGTCAAGCGCACCGTCAATTTCGACGATCCGGGGACGTGGCACCTCTACTATGGCGACGAGATCGGCAGACCGGGCACGGCGCTGACCTTCTTTCCCTGGGAAGGTATCCCGCGCGGCCGGCACGGCACCGGCCAGGCAGAAGAGATCGGCTTCGCCGTCCCGAAGGCCTCGATCGCCTGGTGGGCCGAGCGGCTGTCGGCGCGCAACATCCCCCACGATCTGCCCGCCAGGCGTTTCGACGAAACGGTGATCGCCTTCAAGGATCCCGACGGCATGCTGCTCGAACTGGTCGGCACCGACTGGGCGGGCGAATTGCCCGGCTGGGACAATGGCGACATCCCCGCAGAGCACGCCATCCGCGGCTTCTCCGGCGTCTCCCTGTGGCTCGCCGACACGGCACGGACCGCCGAGGTCCTGACCCGAGTCCTTGGCTACCGGGCGGCCGGCGAGGAGAATGGCCGCCAGCGCTACGTGGCCGGTGACGGCAAGCTTGGAAGCGTGATCGACCTGCGGAAGGTGGATTGGCAGGCTGGCGGATTTGCGGGAGGCATCATCCACCACATCGCCTTCCGCGCCGATGACGATGCCGCGCAGGCGGAGATGGCCGGGAAGCTGCGCGAGCTGAGGATCGGCGCCACCGAGCAGAAGGACCGCAATTACTTCCGGTCCGTCTACTTCCGCGAGCCGGGAGGCGTCCTGTTCGAGATCGCAACCGATATCCCCGGCTTCACCATCGACGAAACCGTCGAGGCGCTTGGGACGGAGCTGCGGCTGCCGGACTGGCTGGAGCAACATCGGGCGCAGATCGAGGCGTCGTTGCCACCGCTGGCGTGACGGAAGGAGAAGACAACCAAGGTCACCCCCTCTCCGTCATCCCGGGCGGAGGCCCGGGATCGGGACGCGATCGACGTTCGATGCAACCCGATCCCGGCTCGGACTCCCGCCGTCCAGGATGACGTAAAGTGTTGAACGAGGCGCAGCGCAAGGCGCCGATTGGAGCATGACATGCCCGCTTCCAGCGATTTCGGTTTCCGCCACGTCCACGAGCCGGGGACAGCCCCTGCCCTCCTGCTGCTGCATGGCACAGGCGGCGACGAGACCGACCTGATCCCGCTTGCCCGGCACGTTGCGCCGGGCTCGGCGATCCTGTCGCCGCGCGGCAATGTCAGCGAGAGCGGCATGCCGCGCTTCTTCCGCCGCTTTGCCGAGGGGGTCTTCGACCTGGAGGACGTAGCTCGCCGGGCGGACGAGCTGGCCGGCTTCATCGGAGAGGCAACGGCCGCCTACGACCTGCCCACGCCGGTCGCGGTCGGCTTCTCCAACGGAGCCAACATCGCCGCCGCCATGATGCTGCGCCATCCGCAGGCGCTGGCGGGAGCGGCCCTGATCCGCGCGCAGCCGACGCTCATCCCCGACGCCCTGCCCCATCTCGGCGGTGTCCCCATCCTGATCCTGTCGGGAGATCGGGATCCGATCGTCTCGGCCTATGACTCGAACGGATTGGCAGCAACGCTCGAGGCCGCCGGCGCCGACGTGCGCCACGAGACGCTTCAGGCCGGTCACAGCCTGACCCAGCGCGACGTCGATCTGCTGAAGGACTGGCTTGCAGGCCTCGGCCTGGTGTAGGGAAAGGCCCTCCCGACAACCGGACCGTACCCATATGCCCCGCCAGACGCCGACCGTCGGCATCGTCAGTCTCGGCTGCCCCAAGGCGCTCGTCGATTCCGAGCGCATCCTCACCAAGCTGCGCTCGGAGGGCTATGCCCTCTCGCCCGACTACGGCGGCGCCGACGTGGTAATTGTCAACACCTGCGGCTTCCTGGATTCCGCCAAGCAGGAATCGCTGGAAGCGATCGGCGAGGCAATGGCCGAGAACGGCCGCGTCATCGTCACCGGCTGCATGGGCGTCGAGGAGGCGCGCATCCGCGAGGCCTTCCCGGACGTGCTGTCGGTGACTGGTCCCCACCAGTACGAGGCGGTGGTCGGCGCCGTCCACGAGGCGGTGCCCCCGGTCCACGATCCTTTCGTCGATCTGGTGCCGCCGGAGGGTCTGCGCCTCACCCCGCGCCACTACGCCTATCTGAAGATCTCCGAGGGCTGCAACAACCGCTGCTCGTTCTGCATCATCCCGAGCCTGCGCGGCGATCTCGTCTCGCGTCCGGTCAACCGGGTGCTGATGGAGGCCGAGAAGCTGGTGAAGGCCGGCGTCAAGGAACTGCTGGTGATCAGCCAGGACACATCGGCCTATGGCGTCGACCTGAAGTATGCTGCGAGCGATGTTCGCGGACGCCCTGTCCGGACTCGCTTTTTCGATCTGGCGAGGGAACTGGGCGATCTCGGCGTCTGGGTGCGCCGGCACTACGTCTACCCCTACCCGCATGTCGACGAGGTCATCCCGCTGATGGCCGAGGGCAAGGTGCTTCCCTATCTCGACATCCCCTTCCAGCACGCGAGCCCGCCCGTCCTGAAGGCGATGCGTCGGCCGGCCCACGCCGAGAAGACGCTGGAGCGCATCCGCCGCTGGCGTGACATCTGCCCCGACCTTGCCATCCGCTCGACCTTCATCGTCGGCTTTCCCGGCGAGACGGAGGAGGATTTCGAGGCGCTGCTCGACTTCGTCGAGGAGGCCGACATCGACCGCGGCGGCTGCTTCAAGTACGAGCCCGTGGCAGGCGCCAGAGCGAACGACCTGCCGGGAGCGATCCCCGATGCTGTGAAGGAGGAGCGCTGGGCGGCGCTGATGGAGGCCGCCCAGGCTGTAAGCGCCGCGCGCCTCCGATCGAAGATCGGCCGGGAGATAGACGTCATCATCGATCGGGTCGACGGCGACGGCGCCACCGGACGCACGGTCTGGGACGCGCCGGAGATCGACGGCGGCGTCTTCATCCCGCACGAGGACGATCTCTCGCCCGGCGACATCGTCCGGGCCAAGGTGATCAAGGCGAGCGAGTACGACCTCGAGGCAGACCTGGTGTGAAGGCGGGAGGACCACCGGCATGGCAGAGCACATCGGCATTCTCTCGGTACCCTACGACTCCGGCCATCACCTGGCCCGCATGGGCCGCGGACCGGTCGATCTGCTCGACCGAGGCCTGGCAGACGCGATCCGGGCAATGGGCCACACCGTCGAGGTCGCGGCGATCGACCATGGACTGCCGTTCCCCATGGAGAACGCCGTCGCCTTCGAGCTGCACGGCCGGATCGGAGACGCGGTACGGCAGAGCCGCGCGGCCGACGCCTTTCCGCTGATCCTGAGCGGCAACTGCAACTACGCGTCGATCGGTGCCGTCACCGGGCTTGCCGTCGATGACACCGGCGTCCTGTGGTTCGATGCGCATGGCGAGAGCGAGACGCCGGAGACGAGCACAAGCGCCTTTCTCGACGGCATGGGCCTGGCCATGCTCGTCGGCGGCTGCTGGGCTCACCGGCTCGCCGATGTGCCGGGCTTCCGCGCGCTCGATCCGCGACGAGCGGTGCTGGTCGGCGCCCGCGATTTTTCCGCCGACGAGGCCGACTTCATGGACGAACGAGGGATCGGACGGGTGAGCGTCGAGGCGGTCCGCGACCACGGTGCGGCGGCACTCGCGCCCGACCTCGAACGGCTTCGCGACCTCGGCGTCAGGCGCCTCTACGTCCACGTCGACGCCGATGTCTACGATCCCGACATGGTCGGCCACGCCAATGCCTATTCCGCATCGGCGGGAACGGGGTTGACCGCTCCGGAACTCGGCGACTGTCTGGAAGACATTGCCCGCCGCATTCCGATCCAGGCGGCGGCGATCACCGCCTACGATCCCGAGGTCGATCCCGATGGCCGGATGCGCGGGCCGCTCATCGAGCTCGCCGCGCAGTTCGCGCACCTCGGCACCATATAAGTGCGATGGCCCGCCGGCAGATCCGGCGGGCGCAATCCACGGCCTCACCCATCGACGCTCTCGCGCAGCGGCAGTTCCTCGAGGCCCAGCAGCAGCACCAGCGACACCATCAGGCTCGTCGCCACCGCCAGGAACACGCAGCGGAACGCGAAATCGAAGTTCGCCGCGTCCCGGGCCGCTTCAGCCACCAGCAGTTCGATGGACGCCCCGGCGATGTCGGTCAGCCCGACAGCCGCCAGGAAGATCGCGCCGAGCGCGGTGACAAGCAACGCGCTGCCGAGCGCGCGGAAGAAATTGAGGAGCGAGGTCGCGGTGCCGACGCTGCTCGGCGGCACCGCGTTCTGCACCGAGACGGTCACCACCGGAAGGTGCGTGCCGATGCCGATGCCGAGCAGCGCCAGCAGGAACTCGACCTCCAGCGTCCCGGCGGCCCCGGCGCGCAAGGCGATCGCGACCGCCGCGAGAACGGCCAGCGACAGGCCGAACATCGGCGTCCGCTTGTAGTGGACGACCTTCGACATCAGCCGTCCGGAGACCGTTGCCCCGACCACGACCCCTGCCATGAGCGGGATCAGCCCCAGCCCCGATCTGGCGGCGTCGAACCCGAGGTGCAGCTCGAAATAGAGCGGCATGTAGACGGTGGTGCCGATCATCGCCCCCATGCCGAAGAAGGATGCGGCGGTCGCTGTCCGTACGACCCTGTTCGCCAGCACATGGAGCGGGATGAACGGCTCCTCGGCCATCCGCAGGCGCATCGCGAGCAGGCCCGCGCAGGCAGCCGACAGCCCAACCAGACCGAGGATCCGCGGCGAGCCCCACGGATAGGTCGTCCCGCCCCAGGTGAGCGCCAGCATCAGCGACAGTGTCGCCGACATCATCAGCACCGCGCCGAGGATATCGAGCCTGTGCGGACGGTGCCGAACCGGCAGCAGCTTCAGGACCCGCGATGTCATCGCGTAGGCGAGTGCGGCCAGCGGCACGTTGATCCAGAAGATGAAGGACCAGTGCAGGTGCTCCGACAGGACGCCGCCGAGCACCGGCCCGGCGACGCTGGCCAGCGCGAAGACGCCGCCGATATAGCCCTGGTAGCGTCCGCGCTCGCGCGGCGGGACGACATCGGCGATGACGGTCTGGGCGCGCGCGATGAGCGCCCCGCCTCCGAGCCCCTGCACCGCGCGCGCGAGGATCAGCACCGCCATCGTCGGCGCCAGCGCGCAGGCGACCGAGCCGGCGGTGAACAGGCCGATCGCCACCAGCACCATCGGCCTGCGGCCGTAGATGTCGCTCAGCTTGCCGTAGAGCGGCGTCACGGCAACAGCGGCGAGGAAGTAGGCCGTCACCACCCAGGACAGGTTCTGCAGCGCACCGAGGTCGCGGCCGATGCTGGGCAGCGCGGTCACCACGATGGTCTGGTCAAGCGCGCCGAGGAAGATCGTCAGGATCGCGCCGACCACCACCATGCGCACCTGCGCGATGCCGAGTTGGCGCATTCCGGTGTCGGTGCCGGGCGTCGTATCCATCTGGCTAGCCGGGATCGGGTGGCGCTTTTGCGTTCGCGGTACGTGCTGCGACTCTACCAGCCGCACGCGTGCCAGGGGAAGCGGCGGCTATGCAACGCTCCGATCCGCAGGCGCATGCCCCGCGGAGGGTGACGGCCGCGGCCGAGGGCCATATGGTGCGCCCCCGATCGGACGCATCGGGAG
>JAEYRQ010000265.1 GCA_023435545.1 Pseudomonadota bacterium
TCTCCGCACCCACCGCAAGCGCGGCGGGCAGCAGCAGCAGCACGCCGACGACGGCTCCCATGGCGAAGTTGGCCTGGCCCGAGACCTGGTTGTATATCTCGACCGCCAGCACCGAATAGTTGCCACCGATCACCACCGCGTTGCCGAAGTCGGTGATGACGATGGTGAAGACCACGAAGGCGGCCGAGGCGAGGCCGTAGCGCGTGCCGGGCAGCGTCACCGTCCGGAATATCCGCCAGGGTCCGGCGCCAAGCGACGTCGCGGACTCGTAGGGCCGGGCATCCGCCACCTTCAGCGCCGTCGACAGGATCAGGAAGGCATGCGGGAAGGCATAGGCGAGATCGGCGATGAAGATGCCCCAGAAGCCGTAGATGTCGATCGAGGTGCCAAAGGTGCGGTTGATCAGCCCGTTGCGCCCGAGCAGGAACTGCAGGCCCAGCGCCTGGACGAGCGAGGGCGAGAAGATCGGGGTCAGCGCGATCAGCCGCAGCACCGGCTTCAGCGGCATGCAGGTGCGTTCGATCGCGTAGGCGAAGCCATAGGCGAGTGCCAACGTCCCGACCGGCACCGATATGCCGACGGTGAAGGTGTTGCCGACGATGCCGACAAAGCGGGCGCTGGAGAAATAGCGCACGTAGTTGTCGAGACCGATGCCGTCCGGCGTGAAGAAGGAGTAGCGCAGGATCGCCCAGAGCGGCCACAGCACGAAGGTGACCAGCAGGATGCCGGAGACGGCGACGACCACCAGACCGAACACCCGGTCGATGTCGAACCGCGACGCGAGGCGGGAGCCCGCCGCACCCGTCCCGGTGCCGGCCCAGCTCATGCGGGGGAATCTGCCAGCCGCCGGACACGGTCGGCCGGCAAGGCGAGGCGGATCGTGTCGCCGGGGCTCACTGCCTCCCGCCCGCCATGCAGCTCAAGTTCGAGCAATTGCCCGGCCGCCTCGACGCTGACCCGGCGGGTATTACCGAGGAACGCCACCTTGCGAACGATGCCCTGCACGGCCTCGCCAGCCTCGCCGTTCGCCAGGACGACGACATGCTCGGGGCGGATGGCGAGCACCCCTGTCGCCTCGCCGGGCACCGCGGCGCGCAGCGCCGGCGCCTCGATGATGTTGATGCGCCCGATGAACTCGCCGACGAAGCGCGTCTCGGGTTCCCAGTAGAGCGTGTCGGCGGAACCGACCTGCTCGATCCGCCCGCGGTTCATCACCACGATGCGGTCGGCCATCTCCATCGCCTCGTCCTGGTCATGGGTGACCATGATGGTGGTGATGCCGAGCCGCTGCTGGACGTCACGGATTTCGCCGCGCAGCGACTCGCGTACCTTGGCGTCGAGCGCCGACAGCGGCTCGTCGAGCAGCAGCACCGCCGGTCGCGGCGCCAGCGCCCGGGCGAGCGCGACGCGCTGCTGCATGCCGCCCGACAGTTCGTGCGGGTGCTTGTCGCGGTGAGCGCCGAGATGAACGAGGTCGAGCATCTCGCGCACCCGGGCGTCGGTCTCGGCGCGGGGCCACTTCCGGCATTCCAGGCCGTAGGCGACGTTGCGTGCCACGGTCATGTTCGGGAACAGCGAATAGGACTGGAACACCACGCCGAAGTTGCGCCTGCGGGCCGGCAGCGCCGTCAGGTCCTCGCCGTTGAGCAGGATCTGGCCCGAGCTCAAGGCCTCCAGCCCGGCGACCAGCCGCAGCAGTGTTGTCTTGCCGCATCCCGACGGGCCGAGGAAGCAGACGAACTCGCCCTCGGCGATGTCGAGGTCGACGTTCTCGACGGCGGTGACCTCGCCGAAGCGCTTGGTAACGCCACGCAGGCTCAGGAACATAGCGCTGGTCCGTTCGGGGGAGGCATCGGGGAGCGGCGCCACGACCGCCCCCCTTGCACCGCTACTGCTCGTAGCGCTTCTGCCACTCCGCGACGATCCGTTCCTGGTTGTCGGCCGCCCAGGCATAGTCCATCTCGAACAGCACCGTGGAGATGTCGTCCGGCAGGCCCGCCTTCTTGAAGTTCTCGGGCATCGAGCGGCCCTGCATGGTGACGATCGACTTCCACTTGTTGTACTGCTCCTCGGCGCTCTTCGAGAGCGTCCAGTCGAGGAATTTCTTGGCGTCTTCCTTGTTCTGCGAGGAAGCCATCAGCGCGCTGGCCTCAAGCTCGTGGCCGGCTCCTTCCGACGGGATCACCATGGTGATCGGATAGCCCTCGTCGATGTTCTTGATCGCCCTCAGCGCGAAGGACAGGCCGATCGCGAATTCGCCGGCGCTGGCGACGTTGCAGGGCTTGGACCCGCTCTTGATGTACTGGTCCATGTTCTTGTCGAGTTCGTCCAGGTAGGCCCAGCCCTTCTCCTCGCCCATCATCTGCAGGATCGAGGCGATGTGCAGGTAACCGGTGCCGGAGCTTGCCGGGTTCGGCATCACCAGTTTGCCTTGATATTCCGGCTTGACCAAGTCCTGCCAGGATGCCGGCATCGCCAGCCCGTCCTTGGACATGATCTCGTTGTTGACGCAGAAGGCGCCCATGTAGCCGGTGGTCGCAAACCAGCGGCCGTCCTTGTCGCGAAACCGCTCGGGAACCTTGTCGATGCCTGCCGGCGTGTAGGCCTCGGTCATTTCCAGGATGCGCGGATCGACCATCGAGGTCGCCGCCCAGCCCCAGATGACGTCGTGCTTCGGATTGCTCGCCTCGGCGAGGATGCGCGCCTTCAGGTCGCCGGTCGACAGGCGCAGCACGTCGACCTCGACGTCCGGCACGTCCTTCTTCATTGCCTCGAGGAACGAGGCCAGTTCGTCCTCCTCGTAGGAGGTGTAAACGGTGATCTTCCCCGCGTCGGCCGTTCCCGGCACCGTCGCCACCAGCGCCGCGACGGCGAGGCCCGCTCCGAACCGGAGGGCGTGATCGAATGCAGTCTTCAACCGCGATTTGCCAGCCATTATAGTAGTCTCCCCTGGTTGTTCTGGGCTGCCGATGCGCCGCGATACGGCGTCTTCATAGTGTCACATAACTGTAACGTGACAACCATCGTCGTGGAAAGGCCCCGCCTATGAATGCTGCGTTCCGGCGATGCGCACATCGTTTCGCCGTGAACTCTCGCGAATGGTGCGGCATCGTGGCGGCTTGCGCCCGCCAGTGCTGCCCTGGCGAACTCCCTTGAGCGACAAGGGAGTGTTGACATGAGACTGCTGCAGCGGACCGGAGTCATCCTCTCGGGGCTGTTCGGCGCCGCCGGCGTCGCCCCCCCGGCGGCCCG